>CAKZPJ010000636.1 GCA_937138955.1 uncultured Flammeovirgaceae bacterium
ATACAGCAGCCCGATCCATAATCCCTGTTTCCGCAGATTACTCTTCCACTCAAACGCCAGCGCCGGAATAAAGGATAAGCTACGAATACGACTCGCCCTAGAAGTGAAATTAACGTTTACAAACGGAATAAGCGTTATCGCTACGAGTAAACACGTTACTTCTATCCAGTGAAAATTAAGCAAAAACTCCAGATAGACCGGACTAGCCAGCAAGTGATACTCTATCAGGTACAGCGAGCGGGTTTGCTCGTAAACTAGCTGTAAAAACGTCTTGTCTTTTCTGAATGTGTGAAGCGAAGCGATTGACAGGAATACAACTACTATTACCACATAGGTGAGCGGAGGAGTTAATGTGTAAACGCGCGCCAGTGTAAAAAACACCAGTAGCAGGGTAATTATGCTCCGTATTACTCCCAGCTCCTGAAGCACCCTTCCAAATTGCTTCAGATGTAACGTTAGCAGCGTGGCAACCATGCCCGAAAGGTAAGATTATCTATTCTTTCCGCTTGCATCTATCGGTCAAATAAAACGTATCTTCGCGATAAGGTTTTGGCAAATTAAGCGTTATACTGCGCTAAACATCCACTAACGAGAAGAATACTATTGGAATATCAAAACGAAGATTTATCAAAATAATGAAATGCATATTCTTCTTTTCGTTTGGGCTACTTTTTTGGGCTTGTAGTAACACAGATTCCAATAGAATAGAGGTTCACTATACAGAGCGGGGCATGACAACGGCTAACCCTGTTCCTTGTATAGAACTTGAAGCAGGATTCTCTAATTTTTTTCAAAAAAAAGAATCAAAAATGATAAGTCTGTAGCAGAAATTATTGATCGTGTAAACAACCTAAAAAAAGCCGAAGAGGATGAGATTATTGATGCTAGAGCAGTAGTCTTTATTTGGAGAGGAGAAAAAGTTGACACATTGTGTATTGGTAGCTATTTTACTACGATTCTAAATTGGCAAGTTATGGAACATGACCGTAAACTTATAGAGTTAATTTGGTCTGAAGTATCAAAAGAGTAGTGAAAAGGCACAACAATAAGATTATTTATTTTCAATATGGATATTATCAACCCAGCTACCGAAGTAGTTACTACCACCGTTCAAGCAGATACCTCTGCTTCGGCTCAAGAGAAATACGAAAAAGTTCGGCAGGGTCAACCCGCTTGGTACCAAACTCCGCTCGTAGAGCGAATCGCGATGATTGCTAAATTCTCTGAGCTACTGAAAGATCAAGCGGACGAACTGGCTAAAACGCTCACGCAGGAAATGGGAAAGCCGTTGAACCAGGCGCATAATGAATTGAACGGAGCGAGCGGACGTATCCAGTACTTCGTAAATAATTCGGAGAGATGGTTATCCGAAGAAATAATTACTGAGGAAGAAGGTTTGGTTGAGAAGATTGCGTACGAACCACTCGGGGTGATTGCCAATATTTCGGCCTGGAATTATCCTTACCTAGTGGGAGTCAATGTGTTCGTTCCCGCGTTAATCGCTGGTAACGCCGTGCTGTACAAACCCTCAGAATACACTACGCTTACCGGCCTAAAGATCGGCGAGCTACTGCATCAAGCGGGTGTTCCTAATGATGCATTTCAGGTTGTAGTTGGCGGCGGGGAAGTAGGAAAAGCTTTGCTCGACCTTCCGCTGGACGGTTACTTCTTCACCGGATCAAACCGTACTGGTCGACGTATTTACGAAGCGGTCGCCCCTAAGATGGTGCCCTGCCAGATGGAGCTGGGCGGAAAAGATCCGCTCTACGTTCCTAACGATAACGCAAATGTTGCTCAAGTGGCGCAAGCGGCTGCCGAAGGAACATTTT
>CAKZPJ010000637.1 GCA_937138955.1 uncultured Flammeovirgaceae bacterium
CGCTGTCTGGCTAACAGAGCGTCATTCCGAACGGAACGCCTACGGCGGGGAAGGTCTGCCCCCGAAGCTCCGAACCCGACTCGCTATGCATTTGGGCGGTTTCAGTGGTGCTGGGGGCGGTGCCGATTAGCGTATTAACGTAAGAGAGTAGGGTAGGAGGTGTGTAAGGTTCGGTAGTGGTACCACAAGAGAAAAAGATAAGACTTATCGGAAGAAAAAGGCGTAAGCAGAAGGTCATAAGTTGATAGATAATAAATATTTTACTCAGATAATTTCTTTGGTTGTAAGCAATTAACCAATTTTATAGATTGACAGTAATTTACTACCTACCGACTAATCTATGCTACGTTTTCTTACTTTTCTATTCATAATTCTGATTACAACTTCAGCCGATGCCCAACAGTGGTACCGAGGTAATCTGCACACCCATTCGTACTGGAGCGACGGCGATGATTTTCCAGAGATGATTGTGGATTGGTACAAAACTCAAGAATACGACTTTATTGCATTATCTGATCATAATGTGTTAGCTGCGGGAGAGTTTTGGAAATTACTGCCCGATACTAAAGAAGCCCAGCAAGGATTTGAGGCTTATGTAGATAAGTTTGGTGAAGAGTGGGTGGTATCTCAAACCAATAGTGAAGGTCGAACCGAAGTACAACTTAAAACGCTGAAGGAGTATCGCCCTAAGTTTGAAGAAGAGGGTAAGTTTCTGATTATTCAATCCGAAGAGATTACCGATGGGTTTGATGGTAAACCAATTCACATGAATGCCACTAATGTGCGGGAGTTAATTGACCCCCAAGGTGGTAATAGTGTCACCGAGGTGATGCAGAATAATATTGATCAAGTGCAGGCGCAGCGAGAGCAGACCGGACAGCCGATGTTTCCCCACATCAATCACCCCAATTTTGGCTGGGCTATTACAGTAGACGATATGCTGCCACTGACGGGAGAACGCTTTTTTGAAGTTTACAATGGTCATCCACTGGTAAACAACTACGGCGACGATAAGAGGTTAGGCACCGAAGCGATCTGGGATATTTTAATCACGAACTATTTAGCAGAGGATAAACCACTGATTTACGGATTAGCGGTAGACGATGCTCATAATTACCACAACTACGATGGCGAGCATAGTAACCCTGGGCGAGGCTGGGTGATGGTACAGGCCGATGAATTGACCCCCGAAGCTATTGTAAATGCTATGGAAGCGGGCAACTTTTACAGCAGCACTGGAGTAACTTTAGAATCGGTTACGTATGATAATCAGACCTTATTGGTTGAAGTAAAGCCAGAGGACAACATCAACTACCAAATTCAGTTTTGGGGTACTAAACAAGGGGCCAGTCGAGAAGAAATGGGAACGCTACTGAATGAAGCAAGCGGAACCAGAGCTTCTTACCAACTAAAAGGTGACGACCTGTACGTACGGGCAAAAATTATCTCTGATAAACCACAGCAAAATCCATTTCAAGAAGGTGATACCGAAGTAGCATGGACGCAGCCAATGGTGCGATAGTGCGAAGTGTTAATGTGAAAACTCGACTATAACACTAGGCACTATAACACCAAGCACCACAATACTACGCCATATACTTCGCTAAGGCTGCACGAGTATTTTTTCTGACTTTATTTCGTAGGAAGGGGGTAAAGCCTAAGAGACGACCGGGAGTGCCCAGGGCCATGGTGGCCCATTTCCAGAAGTTGAACTGATCAGTGTGCTCTATGATTTTTCCGTTGCGAATAACAAATTCAGCTCGGACGACATTGTGTACTGGGCGTCTACCTTTTCCGAAGAGGTAATTAGCTTCCCAAGTGGCATTACCACCCGTAGCCGTACTCTGCACATTGTAGAAATTGACTTTTAGACCGTCTTTACCTCGCTCAATCAGCATTCGCCACATGTTTTTAGCTTGCTCACCTCGTAGTTGCCCGAATGCCGGATCTTCAAACAGAACATCATTATCGTAGTGAGCTACCATTTTTTCGGCATCTAGCTGCTGAAAAGCCGTATAAAACTGCTCAATAATCTGTTGATGCTGTTCGTTATTCATGGGTTAGATTCTTTATGTGAGCCACTGATCAAACCACGCGAAGGCTTCTCCTTGCATATCTGCTTCAAATTTATGCAGACCCGGATAAAAGGATGCTCGGTAGTGTTCAGTCGCTTCGGCTTTAGAAAATATTTCTTGAAGAATGCGGTCTGCTTTATGCATTTCTTCCAGTGTAAACAACTGATCTTCGTTATTATTGAGAACCAGCGTAGGACGAGGGGCTCGCATCCCTAGTACTTCTGGAAAATCTAGGAACTGAGGCAGGCGAGGAATATAGGTCATCCAGGTGTGAGTGTAGGCTCGGTTCAATAGAAAATCGTTCCAGGTAGTCATAAAACCCACGCAAACCGCGCAGGCAATTCGCTCATCAACCCCACCTAAATACGCAGAGCGTAGTCCACCACCCGATAATCCACAACAGCCTACTTTCGCAGTATCAACTTCGGGGCGAGCGCAAAGCACATCCAATGCCCGCTGATCTTCGGCTAAGAATACTCCCGGCCAGGTGCTTCCCGCACAAAATAATGACTTGGAAAGTACGTGTTCGTGTTGTCCGGCCCAGCGGTTGTACTCGCGAATGTATTCCTCATTCTCATCATCAGTATCGACTTTATCTCCAATATATAAACCTTGTCGGTGTATTTCTGAAATATCTTCAAACTTGATTCGGCGGCTGCCAAAGGCAAAGGCATCAGGAACCAGCACTACGTAGCCTCGTTTGGCCAGATCGTTAGCCCAGGCCCGGCCGCTGTAAACTTTTTCTTGTAGTTCTGCCATCATTGGGTGCCGCTCGCCGGTTTGAGTGATCTTACGCTTACCAAAGTATTTATCTCCACTATGATCGTGCAATCCCAGCACGGCCGGTAATGGCTCGCTAGCTCCGGTTGGTTTTAACAGAATAGCTTCGGTAGGGCGACCGTAGGGCAATTGCCAGCTTATCTCTTCTATATCCAGTCCGTCGTAGGTATATTTTTTATGGACTTTCACCGATGGGTTAGTGCCAATATCTGGCGTTCCTAGGTACTCGATTACTTTTTCTTTTGCTTTCTTTCGCCAGGCATCAATAGCATCAAACTCAGCCCGACGGAAAGAAAGTGCTGGAGGATCAGCCGGTAAGGATGCTGCCCAAGGCCCGTAGTGGCCAATGATGCTATCAGCAGGTTCTGAAGTAGGAATAGATGGTTGATTCATAGCGTTAGCATTGTGAAGAAACGGTAGCCCATTAGTGCAAGTAGTAGCCAGTCCAGATACAGCCGCTGACTTAATAAATGTTCTTCGGGATTGGGACATAATCTAACAGGTAAAAGGTGCAGGGTAGAAGGTATTGATGTGTTAATTTTTCGATGTGCTGATTCCTTTATGCGTTTGTGTTTTGAGTTCTGCGTTTACTTTCATCAACCATCAACCATCAACCATCAACCATCAACCATCAACCATCAACCATCAACCATCAA
>CAKZPJ010000638.1 GCA_937138955.1 uncultured Flammeovirgaceae bacterium
CGGCTACGGGGTAGCGCAATCGGTGCTGCACTACTACGATTTGTGGGACGGTAGTGCCGAGGGCAAGCGGGCCATCATTCAGGGTTGGGGCAACGTGGGCGGAGCTGCCGGATACTACCTGGCCAAAAGCAGCGTAAAGATCGTCGGAATTATTGACCGAGCGGGCGGACTAATCAATCCCGATGGATTTACTTACGAAGAAGTAAAGCAGCTTTTCCTGGACCGAGTGCAGAATACCCTGACCGCGGATAATCTGCTTTCGTTTGAAGAAATGAATGAGCGGGTTTGGAGTACCGGAGCGGAAATTTTCATTCCAGCCGCCGCTTCTCGTCTGGTAACCCAAGAACAGGTAGAGACGATGATTCAGCACGATTTGGAAGTCATCGCCAGCGGAGCAAATGTGCCTTTTCAAGACCCACAAATCTTCTTCGGCCCGATTGCAGCTTATACCGATGAGCGGGTTTCGCTGATCCCAGATTTTATTGCCAACTGTGGTATGGCTCGAGTATTTGCCTACTTAATGGAAACTAAGAATGAGCTTACCGACGAAGCTATTCTCCAGGATGTATCAGATACAATTCGTCAGGCGTTAGAGAAAGTATACTCGAAAAATACTAACTCGCAGCACTTAGCAAAAACTGCTTTTGAAATCGCTTTGCAGGAATTATTAGGAAAAGAAGAACCTTTAACATCTCCCCTTGGCAACCTTATTTCTGAAGGAGCGAGTGTTGGAGCGTATTAAAATGAACACTTGGCTTGACATATCGCCCAATAGTGACTTTAGCATTCACAATCTGCCTTACGGGGTATTCTCTACACCGTCGCAACGGCCTCGGGTAGGAGTAGCTATTGGGGATCAGATTATTGACTTGGCGGCGGTAGCCATGCGAGGTTACTTTCAAAATTTATCTATTGAGCCAGAGGTGTTGGAGCAGCCCTCGCTGAATGCTTTTATTCGATTGGGGAAGCCAACTTGGCAAGCTGTACGGAAACGGCTTACTGATTGGCTTACGCAAAGTGATTCACCGCTTCAGCATTTGCGTAACGAATGCTTGATAGCCCAATCGGAAGCGAAGATGCACTTACCGTTGGAGATTGGCGATTATACTGATTTCTACGCCAGCGAAGCTCACGCCACCAACGTAGGCACTATGTTTCGGGGTAAGGAGAATGCCCTGATGCCTAACTGGAAGCATATGCCGATCGCCTACCACGGTCGGGCATCGTCTATTGTGGTTTCCGGCACTGATATTCATCGCCCGAAAGGACAGTTTATGCCAAAAGGGGCAGATCAGCCAGTATTTAGCGCTACCCAAGCATTAGATTTTGAGTTAGAGATGGCCGCCGTCATTGGAAAAGACACCAAACTAGGAACTTCCCTTCGGCCCGAAGAAGCAAAAGACTATATCTTAGGATTCGTGTTGTTTAATGATTGGTCGGCGCGGGATATTCAACGGTGGGAATACGTGCCCTTGGGGCCATTCCTGGGGAAGAATTTTGCCTCGTCCATGTCGCCCTGGGTAGTACCTCTAGAAGCGTTAGAACCCTTTCGGGTCGATGGGCCGGAGCAGCAACCGGAACCGCTGCCGTACCTGCAAACTTCTGAAAGACGAAACTTTGATATCAATCTGGAGGTAGCCATTCAGCCCGAAGGAGGAAGCGAGGCGATTGTTAGTCAAACCAACTTCAATAATATGTATTGGAGCGTAGGGCAGATGCTGGCTCACCATACCGTAAACGGATGTAATATGCGAGTAGGCGATCTACTAGCTTCTGGTACCATTAGCGGCAATGAACCCAATAGCTACGGAAGCCTGCTCGAGCTGAGTTGGAACGATGAACGTCCAGTAGAAATAAATTCAAACCAAACGCGCACCTATCTGGAAGACGGAGATACGGTCACTTTGCGAGGCCACGCGCAGCGCGATGGTATCCGGGTAGGATTCGGAGAAGTGCGTACTAAAATTTTACCAAGCCTATGAAAGTGATTCGCCCGAGCGAAGTAAGCACCCAAGATTTTTATCGCTACATGATCAGTGCCGTCGTGCCCCGACCTATTGCCTTCGTTAGCTCTGTGAGTGCCGAAGGAAAGGTGAATCTGAGCCCGTATAGCTTCTTTAATGCGGTAAGTTCCAAGCCGCCTATGCTTATTTTCTCACCCGTAAATAGTGTGCGCGACGGAAGCACTAAAAACACGCTGGACAATGTACGAGAGCACCCCGAGGTGACTATTAATATTGTGAATCACGCACTAGTAGAACAAATGTCGCTCACCAGTACGGCCTACGAAAAGGGCGTGAACGAATTTGCGAAAGCCGGACTCACCGAAGTGCCTTCGGAAATAGTGAAACCTCCCCGCGTGGCGGAGTCTCCGGTAGCATTTGAGTGCCAAGTAAAACAGGTTGTGCCATTAGGCGATGGAGGAGGAGCCGGAAATATCGTGATCTGCGAAGTGCTACTGGTTCACGTTAACGAAGAGATTCTGGGCGAGGATG
>CAKZPJ010000639.1 GCA_937138955.1 uncultured Flammeovirgaceae bacterium
ATTACAGTTCTTAGTGTTATCCCTATATAAGTTCCGGGGGCTAGTGCTATAGTACGTAGTGTTACTGTATCAATATGAATAATAATACTAAAGTAGTCTATAACACATTAATACTTCGAACTTTAACACTACATTTTAATCAATAAAAGGTTCTACGTAACAACAGAATATACGTTCATGAAAAAATTAGTAGTTATCAGCGGAGCCGGAAAAGGAATTGGTCGAGCCTTGGCTCAACGTTTTGCTTCCGAAGGATTTTCACTGGCTCTTTGTGCCCGTACCGAGGCTGATTTGCAGACTTTGCAAACGGAGCTTACGCAAAAACACTCGGAAATTGAGGTGTTCATTCGCCCGACGGACGTTTCTATAAAAACGCAAGTACTGAGCTTTGCCCAAATGATTGAGGAAACCGGACTTCCGGTAGAAGTTCTGGTGAACAACGCGGGAGTATTCTTACCCGGCCAAATTCATCAGGAAGAAGACGGCGCACTGGAGAAGCAGATTGAAACCAATCTGTACAGTGCCTACCACCTGACTCGTGCCTTAGTTCCCACCATGATAGAAGCACAGCGGGGACACATATTCAATATCTGTTCAACCGCCAGTATCACCGCGTATACCAGTGGCGGATCGTACAGCATCAGTAAATTTGCCTTATTAGGTATGAGCAAAGTGCTACGCGAAGAAATGAAACCGCACCACATTCGAGTAACGTCAATTTTGCCGGGAGCTACGCTAACCAATAGCTGGGCGGGTAGCGACTTACCAGAAAAGCGGTTTATGCCACCCGAAGACGTAGCTGAAGTAGCATTTAACACCTACCAACTTTCCGACCGAACCGTAGTAGAGGAAATTTTGATGCGTCCCCAATTAGGCGATATTACCTAAATTTTGATTTTATTTGCCATAGCAACAAATAGCAGTGTTAAAGTGTTATGATGCAAAGTGCTAACGTTCTTCCGTACATAATTTCTAATGTTTCCTCCGTTTACATAAATGCTTCAATACGGTACACCAATAACTATAACACATTAACACCGCGCGGCGGTCGCCTAGCACTATAACACTATCTCAAATATGCTCACTTCTGAAAGTACCTCATTTCAATCGTACTGCCCAAGCTTAACCGAATATGTTCGTCGTCATACGCGGGTAGTGAAAATCGGCGATTTGCCGATGGGCGGAACCAATCCTATTCGGGTACAATCCATGACTACCGTAGACACAATGGACACCCAGGGTTCGGTGGAGCAGTGCTTACGAATGATTGATGCCGGTTGTGAGTATATTCGGATTACCGCTCCCAGCCTTAAAGAAGCCCAGAACCTGGAAAACATTCGTAAGGAACTACGAAAGCTCGGGCACGAAACTCCTCTAATTGCTGATATTCACTTTACGCCTAATGCCGCAGAACTAGCCGCCCGACTGGTGGAGAAAGTACGAATCAATCCGGGAAACTACGCGGATAAGAAAAAATTTGAAACCATTGAGTACGACGATGCTAGCTATCAGGCTGAAATTGACCGCATCCGCGAGCGGTTTACTCCGCTGGTGAAAATTTGTAAGGAATACGGCACTGCTATGCGGATCGGTACCAACCACGGGTCACTCTCCGACCGGATTATGAGCCGCTACGGCGATACTCCGCTGGGCATGGTAGAGTCGGCATTAGAGTTCCTTCGTATCTGCGAAGATTTGAATTATTACGAAGTAGTACTATCCATGAAGGCCAGCAATACCCAAATTATGGTGCAAGCCTATCGGTTGCTGGTACAAAAGCTAAACGAAGAAGGCTTGCAGCCCTATCCACTCCATTTGGGCGTAACCGAAGCCGGCGATGGCGAAGACGGTCGCATCAAATCAGCCGTAGGTATTGGAACCCTGCTGGAAGATGGTTTGGGCGATACCGTGCGGGTTTCCCTTACCGAAGAACCAGAGGCGGAAGTTCCGGTGGCCTATCATCTGGTAAAACGCTACGACAATCGTGCTCCTCATCAACCCATTCCGCCGATAGAAAACATCCCGGCTGATCCGTACAGTTATTCTCGCCGTCGCTCCCAGTCGGTGGCGAACATCGGGGGCGATAACGTACCACGGGTGATTGCGGATGTATCGGCGATTACCGATTGGAGCTACCGCGACCTAAAGCACGTAGGACATTTCTATTTACCCGAGTTAGATAAATGGACGATGAATGATCAAGGTTGCGATTATGTCTACACCGGACAGAATCCTATTAATTTTATGCTGCCTAATGGTCTGAAAGAAATTCAGAATTATACAGTTTGGCAACAGCAAAAAGATCAGCATAATAAATATCCGCTGTTTTTATCGCTAGAAAAGTACCAGCAGAACGAAGCTTGTCATCAGCAATTAAACTTTCTGCACGCCCGGTTAGAAGACTGGAGCGATAACTTCGTTCAGACGCTCAAAGATGACGCTACGCTGGTACTGTTGCTGGATACTGAGAATGAACACGCCATGCCCGAGCAGCGTAAATTCTTCTTTAACTTGCTAGAAGCCCAAGTACAGAACCCGGTGATTGTGCTGCGAAAATATACCAATGCTAGCGAAGAACAACTTCCCCTGTACGCCGCCACCGATGTGGGCGGATTACTAATTGACGGTTTTGGCGACGGTATTATGCTGAGTACTCCTTTATCGGGCGATCGAGCCGAGCAGTTCAATCAGATAAAAAGTAACAACAGTATTTCCTTCGGTATTTTGCAGGCAGCGCGCACCCGCATGTCTAAAACCGAGTACATTT
>CAKZPJ010000640.1 GCA_937138955.1 uncultured Flammeovirgaceae bacterium
ACGGTGCCAACTTTTGCCTCCAAGCATAACTTTTCAGCCGTAGGCAAATACTTTGTCACCAAGCTGCGCACCCAAGTAGGAGCCGCTTATTCTTTCGCCAGCGGGCGACCGTATTTCAATCCTCAGCAGTCTGAGCTCCACGCGGATCGTACCAAGGCTTTTCATAGTCTAAGCGTAAATGCTGCCTGGCTGATCAGGCAACATATCATTCTCTACGCCGCAGCGACCAATGTTTTGGGTCGGGACAATATTTTCGGCTACAACTACGCCTCGCAGCCTAATGAGTCCGGTGACTATGATCGGATGCCGGTGCAGCCTACCGCTCCCCGATTCTTCTTTGTAGGCATGTTCATTACGCTGAGTAAAGACAAAATGAAGAATCAGTTAGACACGCTTTGATAGAAATGAGAAGCTGAGAGCAAGGGGCATGGGGCAGGGATGCACATTGTATTTCGAACCCCACTCGCCTCGCCCCTGGCACCCAGCTTCTGAAATAATCAGCTATTCAATCATAACAGAATAATCAATAGTATAAATCAATTTTAAATTCTAAAAATTATGAAACGTTTATTTATCTCCATCATCTTGTCTTGGTTTACTGCTTTAAGTTTTGCTAGTAATCCTGCTTACGAAAAAGCTATGAAGCAAGCCATTGGTCAGCTAGAAGCAGCCGGGTCGCCCGACGCGTATCAGGCGGTGGCAAATCAATTTCAGCGTATTGCCCAGGTAGAACAAAATGAGTGGTTGCCATTATACTATACCAGCTACGCCTACATTATTCAGGGGGCAATGAGTGATGAAGGTGGACAGAAAGATCAGCACCTCGACCAAGCTCAGGAATATTTAGATCAGGCAAAGCAAATAACATCGGAGGAATCAGAGATTGTAGCGCTGCAAGGCTATTTACACATGATTCGGGTAACGGTAGACCCGGCTAGCCGTGGCGCGGAGTTAGCCCCACTAACCACCCAAACGCTGGCGCAGGCAGCTCAAATGAACTCTAATAATCCTCGTGCCTTTCTATTGCTTGGGCAAATGCAGTACGGTACTGCCCAATTTTTCGGTAGCGATGCATCAGAAGCTTGTGGTCTGATTAGTCAGGCAGTAGCGAAGTTTGAGCAAGATGAGCCAGCTTCTTCCTTGCATCCTACCTGGGGACGAAAGACAGCAGAAGCGCTACAGAATAACTGTGAGCTATAACGAAGAATGTAGCGAATATCAAACCGAGAATGGCGAACCTAGGAGTTCTTCGTATCTTGTAAGCCGATACAATATTGCCAGTCTGCTGTATGCCTCTTGTTCGGAAAAAATTTAGATCAGTAGTTACTTTCCTAGGAGCAAATGTCCTTCTGGCTACCGCTATTGTTTTTCTGCTGGCTCCGCAAGATTTTATGTCCTGGGAAAGCTTTCGTACTGTAGGTGACGATGTGCTCTATTCTTTCAGTCTTTGCATAACGTTAGGCGCCGGCAACGACTACTTGAATAGTTGGCTCAACAAGCATGTCACTTGGATTCAAAATCCTACTAAGCGGCTTATCTTAAATACGATCACCTTACTTGGCTATTCCTTTTTGGTTTCATTGCTAGTAGCCTACGTATTTATTCAGTTGTTTTTCGTCGATGATCCCTCGGGAATACCTCTACGGGTATATATTCAGCAGACTTACATTCCGATGATTGTTGCTATAGTACTTACTATTTTTCTTACTAGCCGAGGGTTTCTATTAAGCTGGCGACAGGCTGCTATTGAGGCGGAAAAATTGAAGACCGAACGAGTAGCTTCGCAGTACGAGTCGCTAAAGAATCAAGTGAACCCGCACTTTCTGTTCAATAGTCTGAACGCACTTACCTCGTTGGTATACGAAGATCAAAAACAAGCGGCTAAGTTTATCAAGAAGCTAGCCGATGTATATCGCTATGTGTTAGATAATCAGCAAAAGGAAGTAGTGCCACTACGTAATGAGCTACGGTTCGTACAGGCCTACGTATTTCTTCAGAAGATCCGATTTGAAGATAACCTCAGCATTGATATTCAAGTGCCGGAAAGCGATGCGATGATCTTGCCCCTGTCATTACAAATGCTGGTGGAAAATGCTATTAAGCACAACATCGTATCGGACGATCAGCCGTTGAGTATCCGTATCTACCAAGGAAATAGCGACTCGCTGGTAATAGAAAATACGCTACAACCCAAAACTTCCCACGAGTATTCTTCTGGTTTAGGATTGAAGAACATTCAGTCGCGCTACACTCACCTCTCCGGAAAGGATGTAGAAATACAAAATGGTCCGGATAAGTTTACGGTGAAATTGCCACTGCTGAAACTGGAAGTGGCGTAAACATTTATGGAATGAAGATTCTTATTATTGAAGACGAAAAAGCTGCTGCCCGGCATCTTACGGTGTTAATCCGGCAATTCATTACTGAAACTGAAATTATTGCTCAGTTAGATTCAGTAAAGCGATCGGTGGAGTGGTGGCAGAATAACTCGGCCCCTGATTTAGTCTTTATGGATATTCAGTTGGCCGATGGGCTAAGCTTTGAGATTTTTGAGCACGTCAGTATTACGGCTCCCGTTATTTTTACTACCGCCTACGATCAGTACGCCATTCAAGCTTTTAAAGTCAATAGTATTGATTACCTGCTCAAACCTATTGACGAAGAGGAGTTAGAAGTGGCTTTAGAAAAGTACCGTAGTTACTATCAGAAGCAAGCTGACACCACTATATCATCGGTACCCGATTTAACCCAACTTCAGCAAGCGTTACAAATGCTACAATCGCCGGGGTATAAAAATCGTTTTGTGGTGAAGGTAGGCGAACATATTAAAGCGATCCCGACGGAGGAAATATTGTATTTTTTCAGTCAAGCCAAAGTAACCTATCTGCAAACACTAGAAGGTAAATACTACATTATTGATTTCTCGCTAGACCAAGTAGAACAAATGGTTGATCCGATTCAGTTTTTCCGTATTAGCCGTAAGTATATGGTGCGCTTTTCGGCTATTGATGATATTATTACCTACTCTAGCAGTCGGCTTAAGCTTCACCTCAAGCATAGTAAAGATAGTGATGTGCTCGTAAGTCGCGATCGGGTATCAACTTTTAAGGCATGGCTCGACCAGTAGCGTTTTTTTCCTGTTGGGGATTAGTTGCCCCTAATACCCATTGGTGGGGAATAATGTACCCTTTTTGGTGTAATTTAACTTTTTGGCATAGACCGAAAAATAGCACAAGGGGAAAAGGAATGAAAGTGTAAATAATTGATATTCAGATAATTGTTGGTGGGTATAAGATATGCTGTCGCTGAAATAAATTATTTGGCAATAGGTTTGCCTAATAATAGGCGAAGTGAGGGTTGGTATAGACTCGATTTTTTGAACTGATAATAAGTATATTTTACTTTTTAATCTTATCACCGAGTTTATCTTTTAATTTACAATTAACAACAGTTAGTTGATGCGACACAGGTAAAACTGTGTCGCTTTTTTTATTTATTGGCAGAAAATTTATAATATTTGCTCAGAATCAGCTTGATAAGACTAACTAACCGAACTTATGGATACTAACACAATTCTACTCATTGGCCTAGCCGTTTTTTT
>CAKZPJ010000641.1 GCA_937138955.1 uncultured Flammeovirgaceae bacterium
TAGGGTTTCCGCACCCAAATAGGGTGTTTACGTTAGAGTGTCTAGTTTTACCTTATGGAAATACCGACATATTTTTAATAAAATGCGCGACTTCCGGGTAGAAGGACGCTATCTGCATCGCTTAGGAGATATACTAGGTCTCGTGCTTTGTGGTACGTTAGCTAATTGCGATGACTTCACTGAGATAGCCGACTACGGATCAGATAACTTAGGCTTTCTCCAGACAGAACCAGGCTTTAGTTTCCCCTCCGGCATTCCTTCTGAAGATACGCTTGATCGGGTGCTGCGCTACCTTTCCAGTGAGCCGTTAGAAGAGAGCTTCAAGGATTGTTTGCAAGATATTACCTTACAAGGCAAGCATTTACGCATTGATGGTAAGGAATTACGCGCTACTGTTCCATCCGGTAGGAAGCACGCGCTGGTACAAATGGGCAATCTGTGGGTAGACGAAGTAGGTTGAAGCTTTGGACAACGTCAGATAGAAGAAAAAAGTAACGAGATCGTCGCCATTCCTTAGCTACTGGATACGGTGGATTGTCCGGGTAGTGTGATTGCCATTGATGCGGGGCATGCCATAGCCGCTCAGAAAGCCATTATCGAAAAAATAGTGGGTAAAAAACTGACTATGTGATTGCTTTAAAAGCCAATCAAGGCACTTTGTATGAACAAAGCAAAGACTATATGGAAAAGAACCACTCAATACTGCCCGTCTATGAAACGTTAGACAACGATCACAATCGGGGTGAACAACGCAGGGTATACGTAGCTGATAATATTGAATTGGTCAATGAGGCTCAGTACTGGAACACGCTACGGAGTGTGGTAATGGTGGAGCGCATTCGGCATACCGACAAGGGCACGAATCGGCAAGTGCCGTTCTACAGTAGCAGTCTACAAACCTCGGCCGAACAAATGGCGCACTAAGTAAGAGGGCACTGGACCATAGCAAACAACTTTCATCGCCGGGCGAACCCGTGGCAACTAGACTTTACCTTCGGCGAAGATGATTGCCGAGTTAGAAAGGGGCACGAGCCTGCTAATTTGCACTTGATGAGAAAGTGGGCACTACACCTGTTCAAAAAAGATGCGCAAAGAATCAGTATCAAGCGAAAGCGAAAAAAGGCTGCTCGTAATGCACAGTATCTCAAACAAGTACTAAATGGCTAATTTTGGTGCGGAAACCCTATGACTATTACCCTATCGCTTATTACGGCGCAAAGCTCAGCATATTTCTAAGAATAGTACTATAATTCCAAAACCCAGTTACAGTTCACTTTATACGCTACCCTCTTGTGTATAAGACAGGTACTATTTTTCGTATTTTTTTATAATTTTATAGTAAAAGGCGTTATTTATCAACTTAATTATCAAAATAATCACCAATTTTATTTATTTTTATCAGAAAAAATAGCATTTTATCTGAAAGTAATTTGGTAGTACCCTCTCTATACAGGATTACAAAGCGATTTGGCCAGATTACTTGCATATGGCATAGATTATTAATTTATTTGTATTTGGCTGTGCCTTAAATAACGATAATCAGCCTACGCTAAGGAGAGGTGGCCGAGTGGCTGAAGGTGCTCGCCTGGAAAGTGAGTGTACCCCAAAAGGGTACCGCGGGTTCGAATCCCGCCCTCTCCGCCAGATTCTACTAATAATTTTTATTAAATTCTATTTTTAATCGTTTCGTAACACTACAAAAACTGACTACTAAACACTTATGAAAAAGTTATTCGCACTGATTTTCATGGTAGGCTTCCTTGCTTTTGGTCAAGCCAACGTACTACTAGCCCAAGATGCGGCTGAAGACACCACCGCGATGGCCGAAGATTCCACCATGATGGAAGAACCGGAGCCGGAACCAGAACCAGTTCAAGCCGCCATTGATGATGATCCTTTGGCTCCCCCTGCTTCTGACCAGACTTTCCACCAAGCGGTGAAAGAGAAGTTTATTGAAGGAGATTGGAAGTTTATGTCTCCTGTACTTTTGTGTTTGATTCTCGGATTAGCTATTGCTATTGAGCGTATTATCACACTAAACTTGGCTACTACAAACAGTAAAAAGCTACTAGTTAAAGTGGAAGACGCCCTTAACTCTGGTGGAGTTGATGCTGCATTAGACGTAACCCGGAACACCCGTGGCCCAGTAGCTTCTATCTTTACCCAAGGTCTGATGCGAATGACAGAAGGAATTGACATGGTGGAGAAGTCTATTATCTCTTACGGTTCAGTAGAAATGGGTCGTTTGGAAAAAGGACTCGTTTGGATTTCACTGTTTATCTCTATTGCTCCAATGCTTGGTTTCATGGGAACGGTAATTGGTATGATTGGTGCTTTTGACGCGATTGAAGCAGCGGGTGATATTTCGCCTTCTCTAGTTGCTGGAGGTATTAAAGTAGCTCTATTAACTACGGTAGCTGGTCTGATTGTAGCGATTATCCTACAATTGTTCTACAACTACTGTGTTTCTAAAATTGATAGTTTAGTCAATGATATGGAAGATGCTTCCATCGCATTAGTAGACCTATTAGTAAAGCATAAGCTTACTACTGGCGTTAAGTAAATTGTATTGACTAAATTATTCTGAAGAATTATTATGGCTGAATTTGTTTCAACATACGGATTATTTGCAGCATATATTCTAGTGGGTATTGCCCTAGTTGCTGCTATTGTGCTACCGATTATTCAATCATTTAGTGACCCTAAGTCGCTATTAGGATCGGTAGTTGGACTTGTGATCATTGGTGTGATCTTCTTTATTGGGTTTTCTATTGCATCTGACGAAGTCACCAATGTGTATATGAATAATAACGTTACCGAAGGTACCACCTCCAAAATGATTGGAGGGGCAATTATGACAATGTACATTCTGGTTATTCTTGCTATCGTCGGGATTGTTATTACTGAAGTAACTAAAGTTTTTAAATAATATGGCTAGGAAAAAACGCAGCGGAGGCGAAGTAAGTGCTGGCTCTATGGCCGACATTGCCTTCCTACTACTTATCTTCTTTTTGGTAACCACCACCATTGCATCCGATAAAGGACTAGCGATCTCGCTTCCGCCTAAACCGGACCCTAACGAGCCACCGCCGGATATTAAGTTCAACGAACGGAATATCTTCAAGGTGCTGGTGAACTCTCAGGATCGGATGCTGGTAGAGGGGGAGCCGATGAACGACGCTTCTCAACTTCGTGAAATGGTGCAGACGTTTGTAAATAATAACGGACGTGATCCAGAGTCATCCGACAGCCCTACGAAAGCAGTAGTTTCGTTTAAGACTGACCGAGGTACCAGCTACGAACGGTACATTGAGATTCTGGACGAGTTACAGGGAGCTTATTATGATATGTATGCCGAGCGTATGCGGTTGACGACTAAGCAAATCCGGGAAATTAATGAGCAAGAACCTAGTGTTCAGGATGAGTACAAGGAACTCAAGAAAGAGCTTCCAATGCAGATATCCATCGCTGAACCATCAAAAGTGGGGGGTAGCTAATGTCGAAGTTTAAAAAGAAATCATCGGCAAGCCAGGAAATTCCTACCTCGGCTTTACCGGATATCATTTTCATGTTGTTGTTCTTTTTTATGGTAACTACTGTT
>CAKZPJ010000642.1 GCA_937138955.1 uncultured Flammeovirgaceae bacterium
GCTGAACCGTTAAGTTACCAGTAGGCACGGCAGAATCAACAGTAATCGTTTCAGCATCGTCTTCGCAGCTTACCATCGCTAGTGTTCCAGCAATCATTAGGGCAGATAGAAATACGTTCTTTAATAGCATAATAAAATAGTTTGAAAAGGGTTACAAAAAGATTTTCAAGAATGATTTGATGGTATTTACGCCATTGACCAATGGGGGTTAGGGAAAAATTATAACAAGTTTATCACAAGAAGATAGCTTAATTCTAACAGCGTTTTCTTCAACGAAACTTAGCGGAATAAACTATATATTAGATATTAGGTCTAGTTCAGGAAACTTGTTTGCTTGGTGAATAGAGTGATCATAATCAAGTCGACGCAAAGTCCAGATTACCGAATGGATCTTTTCATAAAATACAGTTCAGCTTGCCGGGGTCACAATTATTTTGTAAGATTGCGAAATAGGTGATCGCCTTTTAGTATATTATGTATAATACTAAGATTATAAATTTTTTAATCATTATTTGATATGGATATTTCAAGTATTTTTGCTCGGAAAAAGAAGAAAGCACCTACCTATTTTTCGTTAGATGCTTTCAAAGATATAGGTTTAGTAACTAGCGCGGTATTAGCCTTGAATAAGGCAATTAGAGCTAGACTTAGTGAGCAGCGTTATGATCTATTCAGTACTCGGCGAGAGGAAAAAAAGCAGCAGAGCAAATTGTTGCTCGTAACTGGTTTGTTGGGTGGACTTGTCGCTGGAGCAATTACTGCGTTACTAGTCGCACCTGAGTCGGGTAATAAGTTTCGCGGGCGCGTCTCGGGTATGTTTGGCAACGGACATAACGAAGATTCTGCTATTGAACAAGCTTCTCAAAAGGCTGAAGACCTGGCGGAGACTGCTAAAGAAAAAGCAGAACGGGCCGAACGAAACATCAGCGATAATTAGCCGAACTGGCAATGCCTGCTTTTCGCATTTCATCGCGGAGAGCAGGTAATCTAGGCTTATGATGGTAAAATTGCAGGGTTAACGCCTCAGCTTCGTTGCGATGACCCGGAATTTCATGCGTAAGTTGTAGCCATCGGGCGATCATTCGGTATACTGAGCGACCGCGCAGTTCAATGGCCTGCCAGCACTTTTTTTCTAATATCACAAAACAACGCGCCGGATAGACTGAGAGGATGGGTTCAATGAGTTTTTCAAAGCCATAATCCAATTCGGTGCGGTGTTGTACGTGCCGAAGAATATCCGCGTATCGCTCTTCTAGGGCAAGCAGTTGAACGTAATAAATATCATTCGCCTTCACGGATTGAATGAGGCTGCTTTTTTCGCTTTCGCTTAGGTGAGGGCGTACCGATTGGTAGTATGTAACCTGCCCGCTCTGCTTCACTAAATAAGAATAAACTTTTTTGTATAGATCCAGATTAAGTTCAGGGTTCAGTTTCCCAGCCAAATAGCTAGCTGTTTGCTGAGGAAATTATTGAAAAACCTGATGAGCCATTTTCAGAAAATCATCTGTTTTACCCAGTTGATAATATTTTTCTAGTAGCGGTTGAGCTAAGGTGTCGTCAAAATCCAGAAACTCCTGGGCAGTTTTAATCCACAACTTATCATCCTGAATCTTTTCAGCAATATATAGAACTACGTGTACGGTATCTACATCTACTAAGTCTTCTTCTCGTAAGCGCTGTAAAAGAAAACGAGCCATCGATGGATCAATAACTACCGCTAGCAAAAAAGCTTCAAATTCTTTGAGATAGTAAATTCCTTCTGTACCACTTTTGGAAGGTGCTGGATTTTTTTCGTAATACTGATATCGGGAAAACAGCAAATCTACTGCGGCCTCAATCTCAAGTTCAGCTTTTACCGTTTCCTTTAACGATTGAAATATGCTATTAAGCTGTCCGTTCAGCACCTCTTTAATCTGTTCTGGATAATTTTCTACTATGCCTAAAGGGTCACTACCCGGAAATGTAACTGAAAAAGCACCTTCGTAGATGCCTAAAATCACACTGAGCCCTTGGGCTAATTCTCCTCGCTGAAAGTAATATTTAGCCTGTTTAAAGTGGGAAGCTAATCCTTCTTGTATGATTTTATCAGCCCCTTTTTCAGCATCACTCCATTCATCGTAGTAGCCGCCATTCTCGTAGAATCCCGGTGGAAATAAATTTTCTTCAGTAAAGGACAATGACTCGAGCACAACTGTGACCTCTTCTTTTATCTTTTCAATCTGAAGCACTTGATCATCTAATAGCGACTCTACCGGACGTTGCTTCTGGGTAGCAACATATTTTACAAACTGCGTTTTTAGCGGGGCGTTTTGGGATAGAAGCTGCTGTAAGAAGCCGAGCTTAGTAATATCTTCGGTTCGATCAAATAAGGTCGA
>CAKZPJ010000643.1 GCA_937138955.1 uncultured Flammeovirgaceae bacterium
CGTTGTACGGACTATAGTGTAACGTATCTTGATCGGCCGTGATTTCGTGAAGGGGGCGCGGAAATAGTAGTGTGCGGTAGAGGCAAGAATAAAACGTGCGACGTTGATCGTCGGTACCACCCACCACCTGAATCTTATGCAACTCTTTCTCCCAAATTTGCTGACTTTCTGCATGTACCTCTCCAAAGGTACGGTCGCCAATTTCGCGGGATAGATTTAGTTCGGCCTGCTCGGGACTGATGAACGAGGAGGCAACTTTTACTTGTACTACTTCACCCTTCATTGTAGAAAACCCAATCAACGCTCCGGTATGATCGCCCGTGGCTTCCGTGCCTTCCTGCATCACCGAATCTTGCCAAGTGTGGGTCACGGTGAAATCGTGGTCAAACTCAGCCACGAAGTAGTTGTAAAAATTATCCGGTACGCCGCCGTGGTTGTTGCGGCAGTAGCCTACAATCTTGCGCTCCTCGGGGATAATCCGTATCTGCGACCCCTTGTTATAAGCGTCTAGCAGAACAAAAGCGGAGTCGGTTTGGGGAAATGTAAAACGGAAAAAGGCCGCTCGTTCGGTAGGAGTTACTTCCGCGTTTACGTTATAATCAGCTAGGTAAACCTGGTAGTAGTGCGGCTTGGCCGTCTCGGCTTTATGGGAAAACCAGGAAGCCCTTTCTTCTTCGTCAAATACTGGTGTACCCGTGAGGGCGAAGAGCGAAAAAGCTGCGTAGTCATTGAGCCAGGGGCTAGGCTGGTGGGTTTGCTTAATGCCGCGAATCTTATTGGCATCGTAGGCATACATCCAGCCGTCACCATTGGGAGCGGTCTGGGGCGACCAAAAGTTCATCCCCCACGGGCGCGCAATAGCTGGGTAGGTATTTCCATTGGATAGCGAAAATTCCGAATCGGTACCCATCAAAGGATTCACGTAGTTAGTGAGGGGAGTAGGCTGGGCAAAAGAGTAGGCAGACGACATTGTGAGTGTTACCAACAGAAGTAGCTGACAACGAAGTGTAGTGAAAGTAGTCATTAGGTTAGTGAATGAGTATCTGGCGAAGATACAATACTTTTGAAGTACGAGCTTTGTTGTGACCTCACATTTTCTCAGCTACGCGATGACTGCCTCGTAACTATCGGCTACCGAGGGTTTATCTTATGAATCAGTAGCTCGATCAAGATCAGGCGAACGGGGTAACGTAATTACCAAACCTTGTTCGTCATCTTTGTCTACCATATCAAGCTGGCCTTGGTGCAACTGGCAGATTTCTTTAGCTACTACCAGCTCCAGCATCCCCCGTATCTTTCGTCCTTTCACGTTAGACAGGTTAAGCCGGGAGGAGCGGCTGAGTAATGCTTGAATAGCAGACTTGGGTAGCGGTGTGACCGAAGAAGTAATACAAAGCTGCACTTGATCAGGATGGTGTGAAACCGGTGTAGATAAAGAAATTACATCGTTATTATTAGCCAATTTTAGTAAAAATACGAGTATTTCCTTGATAGCAGTACTAAATTTCTCAGTCTCTACCGTTATAGTGGCGTTATCACTAACGGATGAACAGGAGATAGTTATGTTTTTAGCGTTAGACTTATGGTAGAAATCCTCTATCAACTGCCCAACAAATGGTTTCAAAGCAACTTTTTCTAGTATAAAGGGAGAGCGGTCAAATTGGAAGTTAAGTAGGCTAATCATGCCCCGCACCAAGGTAAGTACTTCCCCGCCTCGATTATAGATTGTTTCGTATAATTGGGCGGGTTGTATATGCTCCTCGTTCTCACCCTGAATTCTAAGATACTCAGCCAGGCCCATCATATTGGCTATTGGGGACGAAAGCTCGTGGGCGAGCATAAAGATAATGGTATCTATATTTTCAACTTGGTTTTCTAGAAGCTGGGCATTCTGGCGAAAGTGTGTAATGTCGCTAATATGACCCGCTGTGTAGCGAGTAATACTACCCTCTTCAACTACCGGAAAGGTGCTGACTTTGATCCATTCAATTCCGGTAATTCCATCCAA
>CAKZPJ010000644.1 GCA_937138955.1 uncultured Flammeovirgaceae bacterium
AACGGCACAAGCCAACATTTGACGGAAGCCCACATCACACCACCTTATTTGAAAAACTAAAACAAAGAGATTTGATAATTCGCTAAGAACAGATTAAAAAGGGTAATAACATAAAGGTATATGCCAACTATTAGGATGAGCAATTTTAATTTCGTAACTGTAAAATAGGTGTATTCCCATTTGGTGCGCTGGCCCGGCAAAATTGTGGCCGCAATGGAATTGAGGGCGAGTAAGCCCTGAGCACGGCATGATTTTTTGCCTTGATTTTTCTTTGGTTCGTTTCTTTGTATCAAGACAAAGAAATGAACAACCCACTAACAAACAAGCTCATGGAAGGCACACTTAGGCATTAGCCCACGCGATGCAATCGCGCGAGAGTATAGTAGTAAAGAGCTACCAATGTGCGATAGTATGAAGGTAGCACTATACGGTAATACCGAATGCAAGTGTAGCGTAGTTATATCCCAGTACAAAACAGTAAGAAGAGAAAGAAAACACCCGGAACCTTACCTTCGTAAGAAACCCATCCACACAGCCTCGTTTCCTACCGTATAATCCTCCTATCTTTATTGTTAAAAACAAAACCATGAAGAAAAGGATAGAAGTCCAAATGCTGGCTGGTCGGCTTGCCCTGGAAAACGCCCGGAAGAACCCTCAGATAAAAGCCGCTATCGCTCAGTACGGCTACAACGATACCCGACTGCAAGAAGGCGAAGACAAATTGGATGCCGCTGAGCAGTGGCAGCAACAACAGAAAGATTTGTACGTCCACAAAGCCGAACTCAGCCGTCAGTTGGCTCTTGACGAGCAGGAACTGGTAACGCAGTACACCAATCACCTCACCATTGCCCGCTTCGCCTTCCGAGATGATGAAGCCTGGCAAAATACCCTGCAACTAAATGGTGCCCGGATAAAGGTTCGCGCCGGAAAGCTACAGCAAATCCGCACGTTTTACCGTCGCCTGACCCCTCCGGCGATTAATACGCTCAAGAAATTCGGAGCCGTAACTGAAGAGGTTACCCAAGCGCAGGCAATGGCCGATGCCCTGGTAGATGTACTTAGTAATCGCCAAAATAAAGTGGCTGAAGCCCAGCAGGCTACCCAATTCCGTAATCAAACGCTAGAAGCTTGGGATATTTGGTTTGATAAATTCAGTCGCGTAGCCGAAGTAGCATTAGCCGATCAGCCCCAGTTACTGGAAGCCCTCAGTGTAGAAGTCCGCTCGTAGCTTGATGATGAATGACCTGCATTAATCATTAATCATCAGTTTTCCTTCAATATTTTGCGGTCTTCGGGCGTTAGGGAGGAAACGAGCTATTCATGAGAAGTATTTTATTGGGATTAGGACTGCTAATGTTCTTTACCCAGTGCCAGGAATCTGATGTAGAACAGCCCGCTTCTTCGCTGTTAGGCACCTGGCAACACGCCGATAATGCAACAACCATTCGGTTTGATCAAAATCATACCTACACGGTACAGTTTGCCCCGAATGCCTCCTTTCAGCTATCGTACCGCCTGGATCATCCCGAACAATTGGTTCTGTACGATTCGGTGATTGCTCGCACCTACGCACTAGAGTTTATCAGTCCTGAACAGTTACAACTTACCGACGTAGATTCACCGGCAAACCTCAGTACCGAGCCGAGTCGTAGTATTTTCCATCGGGCTAAGTAATCCGTTTGGTTTAGGCGAGTCTACCACTTAAATTTGGCAGCTTAGCTATTCACTTTGCCATGCGCTTTCTTTCCTTGAGTCTTATTTTATTCTTTCACGGCTCTATCGCTTTTTCCCAGATGGTTGACACCCCGGAATTACCCTACCGCCAGATACCTGAACACCCTGCCGAATACTCTTCCGGTAATATACTATCGCGGATGATTGATGGGCTGGGGTTTCGTTACTACTGGGCTACCGAAGGACTCTCTGATGAAGATTTAGCGTTCGCACCGAGCGAGGGCAGTCGTAGTACTCAAGAAACCTTGGTTCACATTTACGGATTGAGTGAAACCATTGTTAAGTCCCCGCAGAATCAGCCGAATATCCGTCCAACTGATCGGTCTCAACTTTCGTTTGATACCCTACGCCACCGCACACTGACAAATCTCAAAATAGCCAGCGATTTATGCCGGGGGAAATCTGCCGATGAAATAGCCGAATTCACCATTGTCTTTCAAAGCGGAGAGCAAAGCAGTCAGTTTCCCTACTGGAACATGATCAATGGTCCTATTGCCGATGCCATCTATCACACCGGACAGATCGTTGTCTTTCGTCGCACCTCGGGTAACCCGATTAATCCTAAGGTGAATGTGTTTTTAGGGCGAACCGGTTCTTGACGCACCGTATCACGAATGAGCAAACCTACTGAGCTACTTTGGTCGTGTAAAACTCCTGGACGAAGAGCACATGCGGTAGGGTTAGGATAGAAATGAGGATAAAGAATAATAGGTAGGGCGATTGAAGCAGTCCCCATTGCTGATTAAC
This sequence comes from uncultured Flammeovirgaceae bacterium, assembly GCA_937138955.1. GTDB lineage: Bacteria > Bacteroidota > Bacteroidia > Cytophagales > Cyclobacteriaceae > Tunicatimonas. The sequence goes on from CAKZPJ010000644.1 coordinate 2,482, forward strand.
CAAAAAAACAAAGGAAAAAATAACCAAGGTAGATGCACTTAGTGGTAGGGCTGTTTTAGCAAAACTCAAGACTGAGAAATACGGTCTTTGAGTTCGTACTTTCTTAATTTCAATACGAACTGATATCAATGAGTGCCACAACCCGAAGTAGATAGCAAAACCTACCAACAGTGGGGTGTAGTAGGCTAGTCCAATAATCAGAACTAAATTGAACAGTTCACCCATTAATTCTCCTCGACTCATATTCTGACGTATAAAAAGTAATATGAATAGCGAAATATTAGCAACTAACAGGCCTCCTAGAAAATAGGGGGTTAATTTTATATACGAAAGCAGAGGACTGAACAAACCAGGGAAAATTTCGTCTAGAATCTGCCAGCTCTCACTCCAATTCAATAAAACAATGCAGCAAAGTGTATAACTACCCCACAGCATATAACTAGCTACTTTCAGCCAGGGGCGTTGGGGCATTCGCAAATATAATAACTGGGACTGCCCAAAATGATAGGTGGAAATGACGATAAATAGCAGTAAACTAAGTAGAGGAAAAAAATACCAAAACACAGCATAAAGAGTTCCCAAGGCGATATATATGAACAGGAAGGCTCGGTAACTGAACTTCTTTCCCTTGCTGTAGCGATCCAGCAGATGATCAGTAGCTCCGTGGGGAATTCCGATCACAAAAATGATTAGCACAAATAGTATTACTTCAATTTCTTGCAAAAACTGAGGAAGCATCAGTCCTAGTAGTGCTATAAAAAATGTGCCTAGAGCTACATAGCTGTAGTAGAGATCACCAAATGTATTGGCAGGAATGAGTGTAGTCGGTTTCTTCATTGTGCCTTACTTTATAGATACAAGCATCTGTTACCGAAAAGTGTTATAGAAACCAGGTATTTTATAGTGTTCCGGTTTTTTCTTCTCTAGATTTGGATGGATGATAATCTACAAGCCCGTACTCATTTTAGGCTGTGGCCGTAGTGGCACTTCTATTTTTGGGGAGATGTTTCAGCATATCCCTGCCTACACCTACTACAGTGAGCCTCCGTTTGCCGAAGTGCTCACGCTAGATGCATCCCGTCCCCTAGCTCTTAAAGTACCTCGCGAGAGCGAAGGTTTTCCACCGGATGAAGGACTTTCCCTGCCGTTGTCGGTTCTGAGTGAAAAGCTGCCGGGATTACAAATATTCTGGCAAGTGCGTCATCCGCTGGATACTATTTGTTCGCTCAAAGTAGGCATTTCGCGTAATTGGGGGCATCACCCTCGACCGCCAGACTGGCAGCAGTGGCTAGATCGTCCGCTAATTGAGCAGTGCGCCCATCATTGGAACTACATCAATACCGTAGGCTTTTCCCAGGTTGCTGATAGTTCGGTGACTACTTGTTTTGAGGATATGCTAGCCGATCCACTGCATTTTGCTCACTCGGTTAGCCAAAAGATTCGCCTGGATATACCGCCGAACGGAAAATATCTTCAGCAGTGGGCCAATCGGGTGCAGAATAAAAATAACGAGCAGTTTGATGAAGCCATCACATCGCGCGCTTATTCCACTCAAGATCATCGCGTGAAAGTAGGGCGCTGGCAAGAGAATATGAGTGAAGAAGAGATAGCGCAGGTTTTACCACTCATTCAGCCGACAGCCCAGCAGTTTGGTTACGACATTCCTCCTATTAATTGATAAAGGGCAACGGAATACTAGGGCTACTTTTCATATTCTGAAGAAACTTAGGTTTGATCTTCCGCAGAAATTTCGGTTCGCTAAAACGCACACCCACAAAAACACGAACTTGACTGGACCGACCTACGAACCGCCAGTTTTGTACATCGGTGGTAGTGAAATCGGAAGCCGCGTAGATTCCCGCGTACCAATTACCCTGGTCGCGCCCTAAGGCGGCTCGTGCATCGTAGGCTGGTTCAATAGCAAACAAACGGTTGTTCTTGGTAGTCTGATAGCTTACCCGCTGAAACCCTAAACCAGTAAGCCCGAAGGCATGAAGGTAATACTTACGATAAATTAGCGTGGCTCCGTACCCAACCATTGCGGGGA
>CAKZPJ010000645.1 GCA_937138955.1 uncultured Flammeovirgaceae bacterium
CCGCCCCAAAATTCCGGCGTTCAATCTGAGTACTTTATTATTCCATCGTTCCTTACGAACATGAAGCCATACGCATTACTGTGTTGCGGTAGATGATCGTAAGGCACATGCAGATCACTGAGCGTACTAACGCCAGATATAACAATTTGAGTAATGGTCAATCGCCCCATACTTGCTTTCTTTACGAAAATGGCCTTATTTCAGCCCATTAGTGCGTTCAACTTGTGTTTCTACCACATAGGAATAAGATGTTGAGTTTTTTCTTCATTTATGTTTTTCAAGTAAATATCTTGGGTGGGCTTCGTCGTCGTCAAAGTCATCCCGTGAATTAATGACACCACTTAAGTGCTCTGTTCGGATAATCTGTATTAGCTTCCTTGCTAATTTATCAGGAGAATTTACGGCAATATTTTGGCGGAATTACCAGACTGGCAGTCAGTCCCATTTTAAGTATTTCTGCCAGTTATGTTGTTCTTTGAACCCCAGAACCTCTCGGATTTTACGATTGGAAAATAAGGCTTCGTGCTCCCCCAACTCACGAGTGATTGGCACACCTGGGAAAAACTGCGCCGCCAATTCTTTGCTGGGGATGACTGCTCCGTTGTGATCATTTCCCGCGTTGAAAACCTCATAGCCCAGTCCGTCTTTTTTCAGACATAGATCCACAATTTGTCCCAAGTCACGTGCGTCAATGTAGCAGAATGCATTCCGGCGGCGCACCTCAGGGTTTTTAAAATAATGTGGAAACAGCTCAGTGTATTCGTGCGGCTCAATCACATTTCCGATACGAAGCGCGTAGATGTCAATGCCCGACCGTCGCTGAAAGCTGCGCGCCGTTTTCTCATTCACCACCTTCGATAATCCGTAGCTATCCATAGGATCAACGTCATAGTCTTCCTCCAAAGGCAACGTATGAGGGTTGGTTTTACCATCGGAAAAACAGATGCCGTAGGTGGTCTCTGAAGAAGCAATGATAACCTTGTTAATACCCAGCTTAACCGCTGCTTCAATCACGTTATAGGTGCCGATGGTATTGACCCGGAAAGTTTCGTTATCTGGTCTGATCAATATACGGGGCACGGCCGCAAAATGTACTACGGCATCAAATGCTGGCACTCCATTTCCAGGTTCCATTTCATCGAAGCCCGCGTACGAACTCATGGCATTGAACATTTGCCCCGAATCGGTGATATCAGCTACCAGATTATCTGCCCCGGGATGATCTAACGGAACCAAATCAACATTCATCACTCGGTGTCCTTGGTTGAGTAGATAGGGTATTACGTGCTTACCCGCCTTACCCGATCCCCCTGTAAAGAATATTCGCTTTTTAGTCATGTGTTTTTTAGTGATTAATACTCTATTAATTCTTTGGGATTCAATATTTTAACGACCAATGCAGCCGTCCGCGCAAATGGCGGTTGCATAGTGTTATCATTAGGCTTTTTCACCGATGAACAATCAACTCCGAACGATTCATTTCTATCAAAACATATCTCTTGAACAGCTTTTCTATGTGCTCAATATTTCTCTCAAAGAGGCGAATAAGGTCGCGGTTTTTGATATTTCCTGTTTTGACTATTAATAACTTTTTAGGCTTTCCCCGTAGGACGTGATCATCAAAGAAGTCACTATCTTTTGAGATAACTACTCTTTCGTCCCGGTCGGCAACTGTAATAATTTCGCTGTCATCGCTAAGATTGGCTTGTGGTAACTCTAAGGTGTGTATAGCATCGAATCCGTAATCTTTTAACCACACAGCTAATAGTTGGGGAAGCTGTGCATCAATGATGAATTTCATGAAACTAGAGGATAAACTGCTTTTGTCTGCGTTACCCTAACGGCATAGGCCAAACAGGCTAGAAGATCTTCTTTCACTAGGTCAGGGTAATCTGTTAATATCTCTTCGTGCGTCATATCTGCTGCTAACAATTCCAGTATGTTTTCCACAGGGTATCGCAGTCCCCTGATAGTCGGTTTACCGTGACAAATATTGGCGTTGATTGTAATGCGGTTTAGCAAATTCTCCTGTTCCATATTTTACAGCGTTCTTTCTCTAAATATACGTATAATCTTTATTTTTAGCTTGTGGGTAACGGTTAGTATAAAATGCGTTTTAATGAATTTTATAAAATGTTATCATCTTTTATTATACTTAATCTTTTTACCAATTTATCTTCCATCTGACTTAGGCCTTCTCCATTATTCAAGTAAAATAAGGCTCTATGATGTCCTAAGTCAGATGGAATATCAGCTTTTGACTGAGTGATTGGAATTACAATTTTACCCAATGTATGAGCTATCCCAGTCTCGTATTAAACATTTGCGTTTCTGCCTGAGAAATCAACAATGACGGCTTTAGATTTTAGAATTAAACTAAATATGTCCTGAATGAATGTACTTTCTTCCCAAATATCATCTGCACGCAAACAGTCAAAACCACTGTTGTCACAAGCTAATTTAATACTGTTAAAAACATCCTGAAATTCTTTTGAGAACGGCATCATAACTGAAATTAGTCTTTCATTTGTGGATGGATCTTCTGGAATTTTACAAACTGTCGGGGAAAACGTAATTGTCTTTTTATTTTTTTTGACGAAACAAATATTGAATCATCACCAAATTTATCGTGAATATACTGCTCAACAATATCGAGGTATTTAGTATTTACTTTTTCAATCATTTGTAGAACTTCAATAATATTTGAAGGATAATCATCATCCCCGAAACGAAGGCTTTTAAAAAGTCGATCGTGGTTATAAATAATATCTTTTGAATTAGTGAGAAGCGCAATATCAGCCCAATTTTCGTTTTTAAAATGTTGACTAATTGCGGACTTGATATTTAATATTCTTAGGGGTGTATCTTTTTGAGGCATATTCCATTCTATCGGTGATAACAAATTAATAATAGCAATATCTCCGTTATCCGGCTGATATTGGTGGGTAACGGAGACTAGTTGCCTCTATTCTTTCTATGTCTTTCGGCTCAATTTAGCTAATAGTAGATAAATCTTAAAGTAAGTTCAGTCTATCCAAGCTCTCTTTTACGCTGAATGATTTGGATACCAAACAGTAAATAATCAAAAGTGCTTGTTGCTATTAGCAAAAAGCAAAAAGCAAAAAGCAAAAAGCAAATCTGGTCGCTAGTTTAATTTGCCCGCCAAAAATCCGGTAGTCCAGGCGGCTTGGAAATTGTAGCCACCAGTGATGGCATCAATATCCACTACTTCTCCGGCAAAATAGAGGTTTTTACAAACGTTGCTCTGCATAGTATTGAGATCAATGCATTGTAAGCTAACACCGCCGCAGGTTACAAACTCCTCCTTGAAAGTCGTCTTTCCCTTTACCGCGTAAACGTCGTTGGTGAGTACATTTACTAGTTTGTTTAGCAATTTTGTGCCGAGTTCGCCCCACTTTCGGTTTTCGGGTATTGCTCGTTTCTTCAGTAAGAACAGCCACAGTCGTTCGGGCAATGCGTAGGGTTTGATATTGGCCAGTATTTTTTTAGGATGTTCCTCAATAATCGCTTTCAATTGATTGGTGACGGTCTCATTATTTGCTTCATTCACCCAGTTTACCTGAGCGTTAAAGTCATAGTTCATTTCGTTTAGTTTTCGAGCCCCAAAAGCCGATAGCTTCAGTACCGCGGGGCCGCTCATTCCCCAGTGAGTAATTAGCAGTGGACCGTCAGACTTAAGTTTGGTCCCCTGAATGCTGACTAACGCATTTTCTACTACCAACCCCATCAATTGAGTAATCTCTTCAATAGGCATATTGAACGTGAATAATGATGGAATTGGCTCTTCAATTTTGTGGCCCAATGCTTCTAGCCATTCCAATCCTTGCCTTTTGGGCGAACCCCCGGTTGCCACAATAACCTTATCAAATACCCTAGTTGGTAATTCTTCGCTGGTAAAACGCAGTTCCAGGCGGTCGCCAACCGACTTCATACTTTTTACGCCAACTCCTAGCTTAATTTCAATACTTAGCCGTTCGGTTTCCTGCAATAAGCAGTCTATGATAGTTTGTGAGCTTTGTGATACTGGAAAAACCCGGCCATCATCTTGCGCGAATAAGGGTGCCTCTCGGGACTCAAACCACTCAATTGTGTGGCTGGTGTTAAACAGGCGGAAGGCTTTCTTTAGCTTTTTTCCACCTCGGGGATACGCTTGGCAAAGCTGACCAATTGAAGAGCAACTGTTAGTCACATTGCATCGACCCCCGCCTGATATTTTTACTTTAGACAAAAGCTTGTTTGATTTTTCAAGAATGACCACTTCAGCGTCTGGGTAGTTCTCTTTGGCCGTGATGGCGGAAAAAAAACCGGCGGCACCTCCTCCTATAACTGCAATCTCCATTCTATCCTGTGATTATGTACTTCAATTATTCTCAACGATTGTACTTTACTTTTTCTCTTCCATTTTATACAAATCTATCTGTCCTAAAAAGGGATTATATACCAGCTTTCCGCTTGTCGGTGGTAGGTTTTTTGCAATCGCTTTCCACTTCTCAATGGTACTGGTAGTCAGTAAGCAGATCTTCCCGCCGTATTTTACTGGATAAATAATTTCCTGTCCCGAGTTACCGGTTAACAAAACATCGCTTCCATTTACCTGCCACGTTCCCCGGTTCATCGGTATATTATTAAACCCTCGAGAGCTGGTCACTTTAAACCGGTCGTTACCTTTCAAATGGATTGATTCCTGCTGAAAGTCTCCCGTGAGCGTGTAGCTTCCAGTTAATTCATCAGGGGTAAGTACAACCGAATACTGATCGATGAACTGCTGGATCAAAGTATCTAGAACAATGGTTGCCTTTATCGGAGGTTGGGCTACCACAACTTGAAAAAATGCAAGGAGAAATATTAGTAACCAGAATTTCATAGTTTGGCTAGGTTCATTAACTACTAAGCTGCCAAAATACTGAACTTGGCTGAACTAACCGCTAAAACGCAGGTAGATTCATTTATTACTTACTTCTTCTGATTAGCTGGTCTCCTTCAAAATGAAGTTCTTTCTCACAAATTCGGAATCTATTTGATGGGAGGTTATATTACAATAGTGCTTGTTTCTCTTACCAATAGACTATTGAGCAGTATCCAACTGGAGACCACTTCATTTCTTATCTTGTTGGTGGTGGGGGCAAAACTTACGTTGAGAATCACGGCTTACGTGGTAATCAACTAATAGGAACCATAATCTATCCATCAACCTAAACTACAATCAACTAAATGATAAATTCTCGTCGCCTTTGGGTAAAAACGCTACTAGCCACTCCTCTTGTTTCGCTTTCCGGAACTGTGGTGTCCCCCGCTAAATCAATCTTGAAGAGTGAGTTACCACTTCGCTTAAGCCTAAACGCCTACTCTTTCAATAAGCCACTACGCGACGGGGAAATGTTGCTAGACGATCTGCTAAATTTTACCGCTGATCATTACATCCCCGCTTTGGACTTGACAGCTTACTATTTCCCTACGTACCCAGAAGTACCGGATGATTCGTTTCTGTACGAGGTCAAGCGTAAAGCGCACCGTCGGGGATTGGTGTTCAGCGGAACCGGGGTCCGTAACAATTTTACCCAGCCCGATGAACAAAAACGAGCCGCCGATGTACAATTAGTTCGTAATTGGATTGATGCCGCAGTAAAGCTAGGAGCACCTACTGTCCGCATCTTCGCCGGGCCAGAAGCCAAAGATGGTGCTTCGGAAGAAGAAACCACGCAATGGATGTTAGCAAGTATTCGCGAGTGCGTAAATTACGGGAAGCAAAAAGGAATTATCGTAGCCCTTCAAAATCATAATGAGTTTGTGAAAACCGCCCAGCAAGTTCATCAGATCATGAAGAGTATTAACTCGGAGTGGTTAGGGTTAATGCTAGACGTTGGCAGCTATCGAGCAGATAACCCTTACTTTGAGATTGCAGAAACCGCTCAGTACGCCGTCAATTGGCAAATAAAAGAGAACGTTTACGCGCGGCAGCAGGAGCAGAAAACAAATATTGATAAACTATTGCCCATCATTCTAGAATCAGGCTACCGGGGTTATTTACCTTTGGAAACCTTGGGGCCGGGCGACCCCTATAAAAAAGTAACGGTTTTCCTCGAGGAAGTACGTAGCTCAATGAGTAATCTGAGCGAAACACTTATTCGTTAGCTAGTCACTACTAATTTACTATCTGATGTACGAATACCATTTGCTACTTGCTCCATCAACCACATTGGGGTAGAAGTAGCTCCGCACACGCCAACTGTCGTCATTCCATCAAACCATTCGGGTTGCAGTTCTTCTTCGTTGGCAATAAAGTAACTACGTTGGTTGGTCGCTCGGCAAACTTCAAACAAAGCTTTGCCATTGGAGCTTTTTTTACTGCTCACAAAAATGATGACATCCTGCTCTTGAGCAAACCGTTGTAGTTGCGGCTCACGGTTAGAAACTTGGCGGCAAATACTATCGTTAGCATTGAACGTTGTAGTTTCCAGTTC
>CAKZPJ010000646.1 GCA_937138955.1 uncultured Flammeovirgaceae bacterium
CTGAAAACTTCGTCCGAGTTGTACCCAATTTGTTTTGGTATTTTCTTTGGCTACAAACAGCGCAAAACCAGCGGTTTTTTCAATGAGGTTTTTCCATCGTTTAGCTTCACTTTTGGCCGATGTAAAGTTCTTTACTGCCATACGACCGATGAACTTGGGCACGTTGGGAGAACCAGTTGATGATGCCCAAAGTCCATCGCCATTTGCTTCCGCCTTTTTTTTGTTGAACCGAATCCAACTTACCAACTCATCCACAAATTGTTCATTCTCAAACTGAAGATTACTCCCTTCAATGATAAAAGGCTCCAATGCTTTTATCTGTTGCCTATCAGTGAATAAGATGACTTCTACTGCATCGCTGGTCGCCCCGGCAACCATTTGATCCAATATATATTGATCAATGGGGGTAGGGTCATATTTATTTCGGGTGCACTGCCGGGTATATATTGCTTCGTAGAGTGGGTCTTTCGGTTCAATATCCGACTTTTTCAAATCGCAGTCTATCTCGTCCTGACCATTTTGGAAGTTCATGGTAACCGTTGGAGTAAAGCCATGTGCCTTGGCTGAAAGTGACAGATTTTCCAGGGCACAGCCCAAACTAATAAACAGTGCATGGTCATCCGGATCAACAATTGTTAAGCGCCTGCTGTAATCAGGAGTGAGAATAATCTGACTTCCATTTACCTGAAATTTCCAGGGTTGGGTGTTATGACCTGACGGAGCCCGGGTGGCATCCTTGATAATTTCGATAAACGCCGACTGAAAATTTTGAGCTTTCATGCTTTCGTTGGTTTTGATTGTTCCGAATGTTAGCGAGTTTCCAGCTCCACTGTAGCCTTCTCTGGCTATTGTCATAGATAGACCGGAGGCCATCGCCAGTTTTACAAACTCCCTCTTTGTCATCGCGTGCTAGGTATAATTTGAACCTGACGTGGTAATAGTTTTTTCCAAGGTGCTTTCACCAGAAGTAAAACCCCCAGTAAGGTTAAGACCAGCATTTGCCAGTTTTGACCAAACGAGCCCAGACCTACCTCCTCCCCTAAAGTATCGCGTACTTCATCAAAAGAAACATGATATATAGTAGAGACAGCCAGACTACCCGTTCTCATCCAGATAAAGGCAAATACCACCGCATGCATAATGGTAGGAATGAAACTCACTGCTAGCACGAGTGGAACGGATACCCACGGATTGCCGCCCACCTCCCAGCCTATTACTACGACGAAAGGCAGATGCCATACCCAAGTGATCAGTCCATGGATTAACAATGCCTTGCGTTCATGGTATTTTCTCATGAGCCGGGGCAGTAGATAACCTCGCCAGGTAAATTCTTCGCTTAAAGCAGGGATGATAGTAATGATGAAGCTGATGAAAAAGGATGAAAACAATGTACTGAACCCTACTTCATCGGTTACATACCAGCCCAATGATCGTTCAATAACACTGGGAAACAACCATAGAAACAAAGCCAAAAGAAAGACATAAAGATAGTATTTGGGTTTTCCCCAACTCCATCCGGCATTCGTAAACCCGTCTTTAAAAATCCATTTCCCACAGATATACGTCCCCACGGCCACCATGATCATGGATACCAGCAGTAGGGGTTTATACTCCTCACCCAAAAATGGATAGGCTATTTGGAATGGCCAGGATAGAAGGATGACCACCACCAAAAAGAGGGAAAGCGAAAATGACCTGGGTTTTACATCTCTTTTCATAACCTGCTGCATTGAAATCATAACCGGGGTATTTTGAATAGCCTTAGGTAACTTTACCTACAGCCAGTTAGACAAATAGAAAATAGGGTTACGTGGTTAAAAACTCCAAGATAGATAGCTTCATCGGTACGAACTATGATCTGCATTACTGGCTCTGCTGATACTAACCAGCCTTCAACTTTAGGGACATTAACCTTGGTTATCTCACCCTAATAGCGATGAAAGTAGGTTTGAATCTGCGCTATGTCCGTAGTCTTGGTGAGGGCTAACATCAACAAAATCCTAGCTTTGTTAGCGGACAGATCATTGGCCACAATAATGGGGGTACCGGGAGGGTTTGACCCCATAATGCGTCCACCTTTAATGCTGGAGGAAACCACGATGGGCTTGTGCTCCACGGGCAACTTGATGATCGGAGCTACCCCCTTACTTACCCGGCCCCCCGCGAATGAACTTACCACCAGTCCTTGATTAGGCCGGTTGATGAAATAGTCTAAAATATCAGGATCAAATCCGGCAAAGTCTTGCACAATATCCACAGGGGGCAAACTATCCAGTGCGTACACATTGAATTCGCTGTTTACCGTATGAGACTTACTAGGAGACTGATAGAAAGTGACTTTTCCCGGATCTACGAACCCCAGGTATCCGCGATCCGTAGCTTGGAAGGCATCCACTCTCCGGTTATGCGCCTTTCGCAAATCCCGAGCCGCACTGATGTTATCGTTCATCACCACCATCACTCCCTTGTCCCGGGCTTCCTCCGAGATTCCAACTCTGACGGCATTCAGCAGGTTAGCCGGGCCATCAGCTGAGATTTCGTCCGATGTTCGCATCGAGCCTACCAACACAATCGGGGTATTCCTGGTGTGGGTAAGGTTCAGAAAGAACGCGGTTTCTTCCATTGTGTCGGTACCATGCGTAATGACAATGCATTTTGTGTCGGGTGACTCCTCCAGCAAAATACCAATCCGTTGCACTAACTTCAGCCACAAATCCGGAGTCATCCTGGAAGAGCCAATGTTACTAAACTCTTCCACCTCAATGTCCGCGTACTTCAGGAGTTGAGGAACTGCCCGGATTAGTTCTGGTCCCTCGATAGACGAAGAATCCGTAACACTGGCAATGGTACCTCCGGTAGTGATGATCAGGACTTTTGGCTTTACCGTATTCTGGGCGGGTAAGAGTCCAGGATAAAGACAGATAAGTAGCAAGAGGCAGATTTTGTGTTTATGCATAGTTGGATACTTTACGATTTTTTCGTTTAGCGTAAATGATCATGACCGTGATGATTGCCACTCCACCGATTATCGACATAATAATCATTTTCTTGGTTTGTCTCTGAAACATCAGCACGTCCATATTTCCGGTTTTCCAGAATACCCATTCGCTGCCAATTTTGGTGGCTAATGACGTGCTTCCGGTTTCTAGCACGATAATGCCATTTCCTTTTGTTGGGTCTAACCGGAAAGCAGTATTAATGGCTGGCCCGTTTCCCCCGTCGTGCCCAATAATAAAGTCGCCTTCGTTGTTATCCGCATAAAGCACGGTACCCAGCCCCCATATCCCGATGCCCATCACTTTTCCCGTGGGTTTTCGCATCATGGCTATCGTTTCCGATTTAAGAACTCCCCGCCCAACGGGTTCATTATGAACTCCTTCCAGATGAGCCCCAAAGAATAATGCCAAATCAGCCAGGGTGGTGTAGAGCGATGCTGCGGCCAACGAAGTGTAGCGATAGTGCGGGGCAATTGACGAATCAGTATCGTAAAAATCAGCCAAATCCCAGCCCAAGGAGTTCTCCCAAATATAGGTGGATTGGTTCATACCGAGGGGAGTGAAGATGGCCGAATCCATATAAGAATTAAACGTTTGTCCGCTCACCTCCTCCACCAGTAGTTGAAGTATGGTATATCCTCCCCCTGAGTATTGCCACCGGCGGCCGGGCTGCTGTCCTACAATGACTTTTCCACTGGCTTGGGGAATCGCATCTTCCGTATGAGTGAGTGATTCTTCCAGGGTTGGAGGAGGTGTTCCCGGTGGGAATCCGGTATAGCCTAGTCCGTCGGTTAAACCCGCGGTGTGACTCAGCAATCGCCGGACGGTCACGCCTTGATTATTAAATTTGCTTGGGGGCAATTGCCAGCGGGTCAGATAGTTACTGACTGGGGTATCTAATGCTAACTTGCCGTCTTCAACGAGGTTCAATACGCCCCAGGCCGAAATCCACTTGCTCATAGAGGCCACCTGGAAAACGGTATGCCGACTAACGGGCTTTCTTACGGAGTAGAAGTACTCATCGACCACTTCACCGTTTTCCAGTAACGCCAGGCTCAGGTTTCCCACGAAGTCCGTACGGATTTTCTCCTTGACGGCCTCCATGAAATCCGCTGGGTTGCCGGATTGGGTAATCGGAGAATGCCAAACTCCCTGCCAGGTAGTGAACACCAACGTAGCAACGAAGATAACTAACAGTAATAAGGTTACGAAAACATATTTAATTGCTTGCATTTGCTTTTTTGTTGGTTTCGTACGCTATCATACTTTTCCTTGAGTCAGTTTTGTCAGAACGCTTCGCCAAAGGTGATATAAAAACCACTGATATCTTTTCCAAATCCGTAATCCACCCGGATGTAGGCTGGGTCAGCAGGGTTAATATTATAGCGCAGCCCAGCCCCTACCGTCCACTTGGTATTAGTTATTTCTAATGCTTTGAGGTTGGGCATTACGTTGCCCAGAGCAGCAAACGCTACGGCTCCAAATCGTCCAAAAATAAGCCTACGATATTCGGTTTGAGCCTGGATGCTATGCTTATCCCGAAAGCGACCTAGCAGATATCCCCGCATAATATTTTCACCGCCAATCAATCCCAGCTCTTCAAAAGGAACACTGCCTGTGGTAAATTGCATTTTGGTTTGAAATGCTAATACTCCTTTCCCTGCCACCTGAAGACTGTAGTATTTTCTTGCATCAATTTGATAACTGGTAAAGCTAAAATCACTCTGCCAAAGGGTTGAGTACACTAAGGCTGAAAGTTCTACGAAATGGTTCTTGGTGGGAGTTAGAATGTTATCCCGTTGATCCCAATTAAAAATTACTCCTATACCAAAATTAGTGCTTCCTTCCGAGCCGGTCACGGTAGGGGGAGGTATGGGCTTTTCATCCGAACTCTCGAAACGCATATCGTACATGTGGGTGAAGTTCAATTGGGGCCCGATGTAGCTATTCTTTGCAAACTTCCTTAAGAAGCGTTGACTCAGTTTAATACTTTGATAATTCACCCCTACTTTATCTTCCTCCTGCGTATCTGGCCCCACTCCCCAGTAGTTTTGCGGCCACTTTTTAAAACTGATACCTCCTTTCCAGATCCAGCGCTCTTGGGGAAAAAGAATCGTGTAGTCGGATCGGATGCTCAGTTGTCGATTAAGCGTATAGGTGGCCGTCAATTGGATGTTAGAAGGACGGGTCTCACTGCCGGCCCGACTGGGTTTAAACTGTCTAAGGACTAATCCGCCAAACATCAACCGGGTATCCGGGGAATAAGCAATGAAGGGTAACGGAGTGTATTTGGTCTTATAGGCCGCAGAATCCTGCTGGGCTTGTACTAGAAAACTAGCCAAAAGAAGCGGACAGATCGCGAGGATTCTTATTAGTCTCATCCTTTCATTTCTTTTAGCTTACTGAACTGTAGTTGATGGCCAAGTTGAAGTACCGGTCAAGTAGCAATTGCTACCGTACGTTATACGCTATATTCTTTATTTCTACCTTGAGCCAGGTCCAATCGCCGTCATCCAGTTGCCAACTTACCTCGGATGCTACTGGTACCCTTAACCCATTTCGCGCTGCGGTTTTCGTAGCCGTCACCGTCCACCGGGTAGGTTCGGCATCAGAGGCATCTTTGTAGCGCATAGCAACGAACTTTTTGAACAAGCCCTGTTCGTCAAAGTAGAACACGCCCGAACCTTGGGTTCCGTTGTAAGTCATGGTAGCACGGGCCGCACTGTCACCTACGGCCTCCCAGGTGATGTAGGGACTTAGTGCGGCGGAAGGAAACCAAACAATTTCACCCAAATAGCGCTGTAGGGTGGCCTGATCCATTTTTTCACCACCTTGGGCATCAACTACCGGAACGACGGAAAGCAATTTAATTGTCATTGCGCCTTTTCCGCCCTCAAATTTGTCCCGGCCCACCAGGTTGATTAGTGGGCTCATATTCATTCTTACCGACCAGTTGAAAGCCGGGGGATTAATGGTAAAGTATTGTTCGGCCCGAGCTTGGGTCCAGTTCTTCTGTTCGGGCTTCGTAGCCATCTGCGCCGCTTGTACCAAGTAGACGTTCTGAATAGGCTCCTTTCCGACCATTCCGCAGTTGATAAGCCACTTTTGAACGATGTCCGGTAAATCCGAAATCATGGACTCTGAAATCACGCTTTTTTGAGAGGTGGGTGAATTAGCGAACATTTGAGCGGTTTCATCATGCACTTTCTTGGAGAAACTCCAGGCTGAATAGGCCACAATTATTGAAACCAGAATGATTATATTAGGGATGGTGCCAAACTTGGCGTCCTGCCAGTAGACAATAAGCAGGAATTGAGAGAGTAGAACGGCTACAATTCCAATAATCCACCAGTAGTCGTATTTAGTCCAAAATGAGATGAGGGTAGCTGAAAATAACACAAAAACCAGCAGCCATAGTACGCCGAATGGTTTGGAAATCGGCTGCGCTATGGCATCAAATTCTGCCAGGTTAAATGCTTTTAGGAACCC
>CAKZPJ010000647.1 GCA_937138955.1 uncultured Flammeovirgaceae bacterium
ACTTTCTACGTCACCACTGTACAACGACATTAGGTTTTCGCGGGTAGATTCCGGTAGTTTTTTACCGGGCTGTACAATATTGACCAGAATCAGTCCAATAGTAATAGCAATGGTGGTAGTTGCTAAGTAAGTTAGTATCGTTTTACCTCCCATGCGCGATAGTTTGGAAACATCTCCTAGATTGGCTATTCCTACAATAAGTGAAGCCAGTACCAGGGGCACCGCAATCATCTTCAATGAATTAACGAAGATGGTTCCGAAGGGCTTAATATACTTGACGGTAATAGCGGGGTCCCAGCCAAACTGAATGCTGGCTAAGCCATACAGCAGACCCAATACTAAACCAATAATAATCTGCGTGTGTAGCGGTAATTTTTTCATGTAGTGTAGTTCAACGTATGTACGCTTGAAAAGAGCAACCGTAAAAATGCAAAATCCCTTGGGTAAATACTAATAGGAAAATCATGAACGCCGAAAGTTAACTACCCAAACAGTTAGCTATTAGCCATTTACTGATATGATATTTGGCTAAAACTATTTTTACGCGAACAAGCTTTGGTTTCACTCTATGGTTATTGGCTCCTGCTACCTGCATCAGCACCAAACATCAGTTAATACCGCGCTACGGTTTTGATTTTCGCCTAACTACTACATGGTTTTATTATAGTATTCGTCTCTACTCATTAGCTAGACGTTGAATGAGCTGTTTGTTCAACCGGGCGAGATCGGTATTACCTGCTACTTCCGATAGCTTCTTTGAACGTTTAGCTGCCTTTATTGCCTCCTCATTCTGGTCCAAATCAGCCAGAATTAATGCTTCGCGGTACACCTGAAAAAATAGAGCATCGTCATGCTTGGTTACTTCTTGAATATAAGCTAGAGCTCGTTCAAGGTCAGTCTGGGCTTCGTGCAAATACAGAGCTGCCTGAAAATAATCATTACGACTGGGGCCAGCCATTGCTCGATCAATAGTTGTCATCATCCGCTGGTGTACCTCCGTTTGTACTGAAAAGCGAGCTTCAGTTTGATCCCACCGCAGCACCAATGAAGCTTCATCTAGCTGAATATCTTCTATGCCGATGGTAAAAGTTTCGGTAGAATACGGGAGGTTGACTAATGGAGCGGTTACTTCTATTGCAGGTGTAGCATCGGTGTAACTCTGCCAGTTACGACTTTCGTAGAGGTAGAGCAGTAATGTCCAGTGCTGAGACTCAATTCGGCTAAGAATGGCGTACTCACCTTTAGGAACCGAAGTATTGACCAAGGTAATATCTTCAGAAACGGTTAGTTTAGTAGCTACATTCGCGCCCGTACGCCACAATTCACCGAAACGAACGACTCCTTTCTCGCCAAAAATAGCGCGATCTCGTGCACTTGGTCGGGAATAGGTAACTTCTATATTCGTAAAGCCAATCTGTTGGTGTACGGTTGCAGTTGGGCTCATGGCGGGAGCTACCACCTGTGCCCCGGCGCTCACAATGCACATTACAATAGATAGAATCAGTAGAAATAGTTCTTTTATCATAGTTCAGTGAGTTAAAGTAATCTTACGATACACTACGGAAGTATTCGCTCGGCGAACGGCCAATAATCTCCTTAAACGCTTTATTAAAGGTGGATTTCGAATTGAAGCCTGCTTCTTGAGCCAGTCCAAAGAAAGTGAGTTCTCGCGCCCGATCCGTTTTAGCCAGTTTGATAAATTCTTTGATGCGGTAGTAGTTGACGTACTCAAAAAAGTTCATGCCAATACGCTCATTAAGAAGGCGGGCTAGTTCGGGACTGCTCACTCCTAGTAAGCCCGCCAATTCTGATTTGAGCAGTTTCCGATTGAGGTAGGGTTTCTTCGCTTCCATAAGTCGCTCCAGGCGATCTTTCAGATCATCCAACTCAATAGCGGAAAATTTAGATTGAGCATACTTTTGAGATTCTACCGAAGGCATCACCGTAAAGAGTTCCGGTGCTTGCAGAGCGTAAAACGCAATAAATAGAATCAATAAGGCAATACTTATCCAGACTACTTGCCACACTACTCGGTTAAACATCGGTAGCCCAAATATGCCACCTATGTATAGAACCAGCCAGGTTAGCATACATCCGCCAACTGCTAATAAGAAGAAAAAGAAAAACCTGGTTTTAACTGCGTAGCTTATTTCGCTGGATAAAGTTTGCCGAAACTTCTGAAAGCTACGTAAGCTCATAACCCAGTACGTTAGGTTAAAGACTAATCCAATACCTACGAACAGTGCGATATTGCGAAACTGCTCTCCCGAAGCAGCCCTCATCTGTAAAGTTTCGTCGCTAGGCAGCATAAAGGTGAAGACAACCCCTACGTTAAATAGCACTGCTGGGAGGTAATGCCATCCGTCACGATACGTGGCGGGACGTTTTAGTAGAGCCGATTGCGTAAACAAATAAATAGTAGGTCCGAAGAGTAGAGTAGCAAACTCAGAGAAAATCACCCAGCGATAGTTGTTGGTAACTAGCCCCGATAGATATACCACACGCCCTAGTAAGCCTACGGCCAGTAGCGCGATAAAGATTAGAATATAGCCGTTTATCCGTTTGCGCTGAGTAGGCGACAATCCGTATACTGCCAGCAGTAGTAGACACTGAAAGAAGCTTAGGTATATCAGTTGATTTAATAGAGTTTGCACTTGGAGATTACTATAATGTGAAAGCGTTGAGGTGTAAAACCCCTTGATGATCTAGTGCCTGCGTATTCTCTACAAAAGCTTCGTAGGCTTCCCGATCATCCCAAGTAACTACGGTCATTAGGTCGGGCTGATAGTAGTAGCCGAAGGGAGAAGTTCCGTCCTTCAGCAATAGTACTACTTTTCCACCGGCTTGCTCTACCCGCTGCAACCACTGCTGTTGATACTCTTGAAAAGCGCCCTCGTCTTTCTGCCAAAGAGAGGTAACAACGTTAAATTCTTCCCTATCAATAGTAAAATCAAGGGTGCTGGGTACTTCGTAGTAAGTAAGGTAAAAATTAGGCCAAATAGCTCGGCGTTGCGCATGAAAATCGGGTACTTCTTTCTCAATTTCGTGCAGAAACTGTTCCCGCTTTTCAAGGTTCTGCCATTTGCCTAAAATCATAGAACCCGGCTGGTAGTTTCCTTGAGTAAGCTCTTTTACTTTAAACCCTGGTAGCCCTTCGTAACTCATTCGGGTAGCTACCGGAAACGCCGTTTGTCCGTAGATTTTAAATAGAGAGTCCGACCCGGGATTTTGAGATAGCAGGAGGATATCCAATACCTCCCCAGCCTCAAAGTGGTAGGTGCTTACCGAAGACTGGGCTACCGATGGTAAAGTGATGAGGGAAAATAAGAAGCTGATTATTCCACAAATAAAATACTGCATAAGTGCTCTGTTAAATAATTAATGATGGGCACAAATGTAGAGACAACATATACGCTGAAAAAGCAATTACCCCCGCAAACAGATACGAATACAGTATGCGTACAACTTTTAGCACGTTGAGGTGACTGATCGGACTATGGATGATAGGGTAAGAAGTTTGTAGTAGCTTCTACGTGAATTGACATGTTAACTTAAGTGCAAAACACACGTTGTTATTGCCGGATAAGGGTTATTTATACCGTCAGGTTAGCTTGTCATTACTTCTATGCATTCAGTTCGTGTACGCCATGTATACATATTTTTGTATCCCTTATTTATACTTCCTACCTTAGAATAACAAGAAACTATTGCCAATGGAACGCACCGCAACGAACCTTCTATCATTAGAAGAATACAATCAGCTAGAAGAAGAAACCAGCGTACGCTATGAATACCACGATGGTGAGGTATTTGCGATGGCGGGTGGATCGCCCAAGCACGGAATTATTGCGGGTAACATTATTAGACTAATTGGCAATCATTTAAAGGATGGTTGTACAGTGGGCAGCAGTGATCTAAAGTTTTATATCGAGTCTATTAACAAATCACTTTATCCCGATGCTTCTGTGATCTGCCGACCGTACCAAACATCAGATCATGACCGTAATGCACTTACCAATCCAATACTTTTAGTAGAAGTGCTATCGGAAGGTACCTCAAATTATGACCGCGGCTCTAAGTTCCATTATTACAGCGAACTACCTTCGTTGCGGGAATATGTGCTGATAGAACAGAATATGTGGAAAGTAGAAACTCGTTATCGAGACACAACTGAAGAAAAGTGGAAGATGGATTGGTTTGAAGGGGAAGATGCTTCCGTTACGCTACACGCTATGAATGCTACTATTCCTCTAGCGGAGATATACCAAGAAACGGAAGATTTGTAAGGGCACAAATCTAACTTCTGATTTACTTCTTATTCTTTAAAAACTCATCGGTAAAGTGCGCCTACCGTCTGGGCTAAGAGAATTTATTGGCATTATACTCTTTAGATCTGCCCTTCGGAACCGATAAGCTTTGCCACTGCGCCCCTTTAATCATCTTACTCAGATAAGTGATTTGCCCTACATGATAAGCGTAGTGAGCTAGTTGGCGGTTGATGACTTCTACCACCGTATGACCCATATTACGGATATATACAACTTCCTCAAAGTTATCATCATTTACCGAATCCAAGGCTAGGAAAAGGCAACGCCATCCTTCGTCCCACTTGCTGAGTAACTCCGCTTTGCTTTTGATACGGTCTTCGAATTCCTCATCACGGTTATGCCCCTCTTTTTCTCCATCAGTAGTCAGAAAATCCGTCCAGCGGGAGAGCATATTGCCACTTAGATGATTGACAATAATGGCAATAGAGTTATTATTCGTACTATATTCCCAGAAAAGCTCTGCTTCGGTAAGTTGGACGAAGGTTTTATCGCCTAACGAGCGGTAGTAGGCAAATTGCCTCTTTACACTTTCCAGATAGTTCTCAATCATAGCGTTGTCTTTTCTATGTATACGCTTTGTAGCGACTTAGGGTGGACATCGTACTGTTCACTGTCTATTTTTCTTTATGAATGAGCAAAATGACACAAACCTCGAAAAGCCCACGTAGCTTTTGTGCCGAAAACGACGAGTTTGAAAAGAGGCTTTGAGTTATATTGCGGTTATACGGGAGATAGACGCGGAGCGACCCACGTAATAATGCCCCCCTATATTAGTGCCAATTAGATTGAATGAAAGGAATAACGATCTTTACTTTTCTATTTCCACTAACCACATCTTTGGTATTTATCTGTTGTGAAAATTCTACTAAAGAGGGTGAGCAAAAAAGCTACTTTGAAGATGGTACTTTAAAACTATTAGTCAATTATAAGAATGGACTCAAATACGGCGATGAACAAATTTACTATCCAAGCGGAAACTTAAGAATAAAGAGGCAATGGAAAAATGACACTTTGATTTACGAGCAGCACGAATACTACGATACTCTAATAGCTTACTTAAAAACAAATCGGATGGGAGACACTACGATATCTAGAAATCCTATGTTCAAGTCATATTCATTCGTAAATGAGAATGGAGAAGTTACCTATAGAGTAGATTACGATATGAAAGGCGAAGCAACTGCTCATTTTGGTAAGCCAATCGTTTCAGTATTTAGCGACTTGATTAATAACAAAACTGAAGTAAATTACCGCATCATTTATCGGCTTGCCACCCCGCCATTCATTGAAAACCGCAAGTTTAAGATTTCAGTAAGCAGAGAAAAAGAAATCCTTGATTCTACTCTATTAGAAATTGATACGGAATACAACCTAGCAACTTACTCATTCAAGCCTCAGAGACCTGGCGATTATGTTTTTGAGGCTATTTATATCCAAAGGGGTGAGAACAAAGCAATTTCTGATACAAGCTATGTAAAAATAAAAAATGGAATAAATTGGTGTTAACATTGCTCAGCAAACAAACATTCACATAACACACCAAGAAGCTACAGAATAGATCAGCAGCAGGAATAAACCTTAAAGCGACTAAGCAAATTGATTATCAGAAGTAAAAAAGACTATTTCATTAGATTTCCTCTGGGACTGTTACTGATCTTTATCATTGGTATAAGTCCATTCCTTATTGGTATGATTGGGGCTAGTATTGTTGAGCGGACTTCGGGGGAGCCCTGCCACGAGGGAAATTGCTATTGGGGAGCACTGCCGTGGCTATCATTTTTTACCATGCCCGTAGCCTGTTTACTGTTTATGATATATTTGGTCATCGTAGCGATTGATACTGCTAGGATTCTTAAGAGGTAGAGAGACTGTAACCTGAATGAAATAAGCATCAAAAATCCATTGACCTCGTATATTCTAGTATGAGAAGCCTTAATGACTATATCACGATTGATCCAGACATCCAGAATGGTCAGCCCGTTTTTACCGGAACACGAGTACCAATAGAGTCGTTGTTCTGGCATTTGGAGAAAGGTATACCTATAGATGAGTTTTTGGAAGATTTTCCCAGTGTGAGTAAAGACCAAGCTATAGGAGTACTTGAAATTGCCCATAAGATATTCTCCTCGAGTAAAATCAATCAAATTTATGAAGCTGTTGCTGGATGAAAACCTGCCGAAGAAGCTTAAATTAGATTTTACTGAACACGAAATCTATACAGTATTTGACAAAAGATGGAACAGCAAGAAAAATGGCGAGTTACTTGAGTTGATGCTATCAGAAGGGTTTGATGCTTTATTTACTTTTGACAAGAATTTGCAATATCAGCAGAATTTTGAAAAGTATTCAATAGCAGTAATAGTCCTTATTGCAGCAGATAACACCTACATTACCCTAAAAGAACTTGTTCCACAAATTAGAAATATATTGAGCAAAGACTTACCAGCAGGACCAATAGAAGTAAAGGCTGAGTCGTAAGATTAGTTATTACTAAAACAAACTCAGCACCCCGTGAGCGATGTGTTTTTCGTGGTCGAGTAACCACTTTTTTCGCCATAGGCCGCCGTTGTAACCCGTCAGATTTCCACTCGTCCCAATGATACGATGGCAGGGAATCATAATCGCAATCTGGTTCTTCCCATTGGCCAAACCTACCGCCCGACTACTTTTCTTATTTCCAATTTGCCGAGCTAGGTCAGCATACGTATTCGTTTGACCAAACGGAATCTTCAGTAGTCTCTGCCAAACAGTTTGTTGAAAGGATGTACCCTCCTGCTGGAGCTGTAGGCCAAAAGTACGTCGCCACCCGGCGAAGTATTCGTCCAGATGCGAAGCACAACGTCTGAGCAAAGCAGGTGCTTCATCAGGGGGAACTGCCTTTTCAGCTAATTCAGGGTGTAAATCAGCGTAGCGAATTCCGCTAATAAATGAATCATTACCGCTAATCAGCAAATCACCCACCGGCGATGGGTGCACGATAGTAGAAATTTGCATAGCATCAGACGTGCTGTTGGTAGGCTTCTATAATCTGATCTAAGAACTCAGCCTGATCCATGCTCCAGTAGCGATTCGAGAAGATCTCTACTTCAATCATCCCATCAAAACCCGCTTCCTCTACCCACTTTCGTATCTGCGGCACATTGATGCATCCTTCACCCATCAGGCCCCGATCTAATAAAAAGTCCTCGGTAGGTACTCGCCAGTCGCAAACGTGAAAGGCGGAGAGATTGCCGTTGCGCCCGCAGCGCATAATTTCTGATTGTAAATTTTCATCCCACCACAGGTGATACACATCAGCCGCGATGCCTACCCAAGTAGAATCAATCGCTTCAGCCATATCGTTGGCTTGTCCTAGCGTATTTACTGCCGAGCGAGTATCGCCGTACATAGGATGCAGCGGTTCAATCGTTACTTGTATCTGATTGGCTTCGGCGTGGGGTAAGATCGCTTCAATCCCTGCCTGAATTTGCTGACGCGAGGTAGCTAGTGATTGGGTTGGTTCCGCACCGCAAACTAATACGACCATCGGAGCTCCAAGCTCGGCTGCTTCGTCAATGGCTCGTTTATTATCATCAATAGCTGCTTGCCGTTTTTCAGCACTGCTTGCCGGAAAAAAACCTCCTCGGCATAACGAAACAACGCTCAGCCCGTCGGCTCGTAGTCGGTCGCCCGTTTGGGCAATATTTCTTCCTTCTAAAGTATCGCGCCACACCGTGATGCCTGTGGCACCAGCTTCGGCAAAGCGTTCGGATGACTCTTCAATACTCCAGGGTTTGGTAGTGATCGTATGAATGCAGAGTTGAGAAAGATCTTTCACAGCAATAGTGGTTAGTCGGTAAACAGCGACTAAAATTACGAAAGGAAATTACTTACTCCAGTATTCCACTGGGTTTTCTCACGCTATCCAGAGATAGAATAGGCGTGAGCCGGAATTTCACCCAAACTTTTCATCATTTTAACGTGAGACGCCAGAGCATCGCGAAAGCGAGTTTTCTCGTGGTAGGGCAACTGAAACTCTTCGGCAGTTTGCTGCACAATAGGAGCAATAGCTTCATAGTGTACGTGGCAAATGTTCGGAAACAAATGATGCTCTACCTGAAAGTTGAGTCCTCCTACGTACCAATTCAGCAAACGGTTGTTACGCGCAAAATTAGCCGTCGTTTCTAACTGGTGAATGGCCCAAGCATTCTCAATATTACCTTCCTCATTGGGCAGTGGTTGTTCCACTTCCTCTACAATATGCGCCAGTTGAAACACGAGCGTAAGAATATACCCTGCTGTAAAGTGCATTGCCAGCATCCCGATAATTACCTGCCACCATAGTAACGGAGTAATTAACATCGGTAGCGCTACCGTGAAAAAGAGGTATAAAACCTTGGTGAAAATAAGTTTCCACAGCTCGCTAGTAAAATGCGATTTTTGCCGCTCTACCATCCCGATCTTATTGTAGTTTAATAGCTTAATCAGATCGCTAATAATAAAGAACAGAGTATTGAAGCCATACAAAAAGAATACATATACGTACTGGTAACGGTGTATCCACTGCAATGGAGAATGCTTTGATAGCCGGATGACCAGCTTTGTACGGATATCATCGTCCAACCCGTGAATGTTAGTGTACGTATGGTGCAATACATTATGCTGTATTTTCCAGACTACGGGGTTAGCTCCAATAAAATAGGTAATATACCCTACCCAACGATTAACGGTGGCACTGCGGGAATAGGAGCCATGCAAGGCATCATGCATCACTGACATACCAATCCCCGCCATGGCTACACCCATGACAACAGCTAATAGCAGCAGCCACCAAGCACTTATTGATAAGGTAAGTATGGCTACGTAGGCACCTAGGTAGAGTGCTGAAAGGATGATGGTTTTGGCCACCATTTTCCCGTTGCCGTAGTGAGAAATGTCTTTTTCTTTAAAATATTGGTTTACGCGCTTACGCAAAGTAGAGGAAAAGGCTGACCGATCTGTATCGACAAACCGCGTTTGGTAGTTCATAAATATTATTTTAATAGATGTATTACTTTACATGCCGTCAAAGAGAGATGCGCCAAGAGGATGAAGGAATCAAAATGTGCCATCCGCCACAGCAATCTTCCCAGTGCCAGAATAAAGGAAAGCAAAATTACTGCCCCTTTACTACATAATGTTTTCGTAGATTGTTCAAGGAGCACGGTAAAATAGCACAAAAATCTGACTTACTATCTACTCCGTACCGAAAAACAAGTAGCATATTTTAGTTTTGAGCTTTCTAGAGATAATTATTAATACACAATAGCCGCCCCAGTGAATAGATTCAGATGAGCGAAGCTTTCTGTGAAGTAGATTTCAGCGAACTTTCTCAACAAGGGCTACCGCATGAGCAGCCACACCTTCCTTCCGACCGACGAAGCCCATCTTTTCGGAAGTAGTAGCTTTAATTGAAATAGCAGATTCTTCTACGTGCATCACCTCCGCCATTGTAGTGCGCATAGCTGGAATATGGGGATTTACTTTAGGAACCTCCAAACATACGGTAGCATCAATGTTTCCTAGTTCATAGCCTTCTTGGCGGAGTAACTGCATTGCCTCTTTCAGCAAAATTTTACTATCAACTCCCTTATACTTCGGGTCAGTATCAGGAAAGTGGAAACCAATATCGCGCAGGTTGGCTGCTCCCAGCAAGGCATCGCAAATAGCGTGAATGAGTACATCCGCATCAGAGTGGCCTTTCGCCCCGTGGGTATGTTCCAGACGAATACCACCCAGCCAAAACTCCCGCCCCTCTTCTAATTGATGTACATCGTAGCCGTAGCCAATTCTAATGTTCATAAATAAGTCAGTATGGTTTGTAAGGGCAATGATACGAAAAGTCGCTTAGGATGAAAATTAGTCTTCTTTCAACGAAACTAGCGAGAAGTATCCCTGCATTGCATCTTGACCGCTATTTTGTAAAGTCAAGGATTGTTTCCCCTTGGTCTTTGGTTAAGTTAGCTTCTTTGGTAATACCATCAACCTTTACGCGGTAGCTTCCGTAGAAAGCTGGAGCAGTAAAAGTACCACC
The DNA here is from genome assembly GCA_937138955.1 of uncultured Flammeovirgaceae bacterium. Taxonomy (GTDB): domain Bacteria; phylum Bacteroidota; class Bacteroidia; order Cytophagales; family Cyclobacteriaceae; genus Tunicatimonas. The sequence goes on from CAKZPJ010000647.1 coordinate 10,381, forward strand.
GTTACCTACCGAACCACTTTCTTTCGTCCACCACTCTTTAAAAATCAGATTTTGATAAGCCTTAGCCAGTGGAGTTGGAGTCCAGTCGCGCTTATACATCGAGGACGCAGGAATCCAATTGGCTCCCTCCCAAAATCCCCACATTAGAATACCATCTACTGCTGGGTGAGCAAAGCATATTCTATAGTAGTCAACCATTTCTTTAGCATTCAATTCAGCTTCCTGATCGGTCATCTTTAAGTTTCTATCGTTATGAAATTTTGATCGTTGCCCTGGCATATTAAATTCTGTGATACGGATGGGTAAGTTGAAAGTTGCTAGAGAATCTAACGCTGATTTTAGTTGCTCACGATCAAATGCCTCAGCATGCAAATGACCCTGTACTCCAATTCCGGCAAGCGGTATTCTTTGTTTCAAAAAGCTCCGAATCTGCGCCATAAATGCATCCAACTGGTTACCGGTTAAAATATCGTAGTCGTTCAGAAATAATTTTGCGTCCGGATCGCCACTATGAGCCCACTGAGTCATTTGCTTGGTTATTTCGGAACCTAGACGGTCTTCATAATAGTTTCCGTGAATCATTTCGTTATTTAGATCGTATTCGGCAAACCGCCCTTTATAACGCTTGGTAATCGCCTCTGCTCGTGTTTTCAATGTTTGCTTAAGTTCTTGGTCGTCTAGCTCTTTCACCCAAGGCTGTACGAACTTAGGTATTCCCCAGAATAAGTTATGAGCACGAAGAGGAATGTCGTTATCTTCAGACCATTCCAATATTCCATCCACAACCCGGTAGTTAACCTGGCCCTTTTGAGGCTCCATACTGAGCCACTTTACTGCATTCTCAGTTACTGCCGAGTTAAAGTTTTCTAGAAATTTCTTTTTGTACTGCCGTAGATCACTCTCCAACATTGAACCATTGGCTAAACCGTTACTAATAGCAGCTCCAAACCAGAACTCGTGACTTACTTGCTCAATAACCACTTGTGCCCCTGGATTCGCTTTAATAATAAGTTTGCCCTGACGGTGTTGAGCTATACTAGTACCGATATCACTATGCTGGCCGCTCAGCTCTGTTAGAAGCAACAGGTAAAACAGTGAAAGAATAATGGTGAATTTAGAATTGATAACTTCGTAGAACTTCATGTTAGGTAGTTTATCGCGATGGTGCGGGCAAGTTATTAAGGAATTCCGACTTTGATTTAAGAAAAATTACGATTGGGCTGATCCCAGTGAATACGGGCAACGTACACACTACCGTCGCTGCCGTACTTTTCAACCCCTTTGGGCTGCATCCACTCTGATACAGTTACCCAGGTTTCATCCGGACTTATTTCGGTCACTCCAAAATTACCTAATCGGGCACCTCGCTCTGGCACCAATATGCGCTCCGTTTCACGAATCACACATAACCTGTCCAGGTCTACCTGAGCCATAAATAGAGGCGCACGATGCCGGAACACATGGTCATTGTTAGCACCCCGGCGAGTGTAAACCAGAAACAGTCCATCGCTATGGGTCACCCAATGCTGCTGGGTATTGTAATTACCTAATTCGGTTCCATCGTCAAACGTCCAGGGCCGGATCGGGTCAAAGTGTAAGCCATCTTTGCTTTTGGTCACAAATCCTAATTTATCATTTCGAATAGTAAGAAAATACTCATTACCAAAACGAGTGAGTGAGGGCTCGTGCAAGCCGCGAGTATCATTGTTAATACCCAGTTCGTTACCCTGCTTCTGATAGCTAAGTATTTCTCCATCAAAGGCGCATTGAATCACCGTTATATGGGAATTTTTATTTGGCGGATGGAAGGAAATAGGCAACAGAATGGTACCGTCGGCTTCATCGTAGCGCTGTACACATCCGGCTCCGGCACTATCAAATTTAGCTTGGTTCGGCATCTGGAGTTTCTTCCAGGTCGCCCACTGATCCTCCTGAACGTCGTAAACCGAATACGCGGTGTGGCGAGGTCGAGGATGTTCAACTTCCCATTCGGGAGTGTACACAATGGTATGTCCGATGCCTAATAGGGTTTTAGTAGAATTATGGAACCGTGGCCAGAAATCACTGGCGGCTACTGGACGTTCAACCCCATCAATTGTCTCGAGGCGAGGAGCCAAAGTAGCCAGAGAACGGGGTTCCGTCCACAACTTTCCCAGATCGTTAGTATGCAGATCAAACATTCCCTTAAAAACATCGCTGCCCGAAAGCTGAAGAGTGTTCATCGTTATTACTACCCGAGGTAGTCCACTTTGCCCCGCAGTCGGAATAATACCCGCTCGTGGATGCACCCAACACTGCTGACCATCAAATAGCTTAGTAGGAACGTCTAAAGAAAGGTGGTATTTAAGGTTACTGGAGTACTCGGTCCTACTGCTAGCCAGGTTTGATAGTGGTAGGTTCAATAACGAAAATCCGCTGATTAGTGAGGTTTTGGTAAAATGCCGACGGGTAATCATGGAGAGTTTATTGGTTGTATCTTAGAGCTTCAAAATACCATATTTAGTAGAAGTTTACCAGCTATCAGATGCGTGACATTAGAGTAGAATCAAGGCAATTTTTCACTGTCAATCGCTTAGAAGCTGTTTGAGTTGTTACTTCGTGCTACAAACACGCCTTTTGGGCTACCACGTCGTTACTTTTTCAATCCATAGCGCTGCTATGCCTCCTCAAAAGTGCCTCGTGTCGCCTCAAAATCCGTTGTTTTCGCATCAAATAATTAACTCAAACAGCTTCTTAGAACCGGTCGCTATAACACTTTAATACCTAGAACCCGTTCCTGTAATATTTAGCTTATTTTTCGTTTAGTTGTGAGAGTAAGTTTGCTCAAATTTACTGGAAAAAAACTGTCGATGATGAATAAGATATTTATACCCTTGCTTTTGGGGATACTGTTACTATCTACTACAATTTTATCAGCTAAAGAAATTGACTACTCAAAAATTGACCTTCATGCCCGTCAAGCTCCTCAAAATATTCACACAGATATTGGTAGGTTAGTAAAGTACTTAAATAAGCCAGCTACTAATGACTACGAAAGAGTGCGATCATTTTATAGCTGGATAGCCGATAATATCGCCTACGATGTAAAACTATTTAAGAGTTACCGCCCGTCGCACTATCAACCTTTGTCACCTGCCGATGTGTTGAAACGGCGTAGAGCGGTATGCCAGGGGTACGCTGAACTTTTTCAAGAGATGTGTCAGAAAGTTGGTATCAAGAGCTACGTGGTGGGTGGCTACAGCAAAGGGTTTGGCTATATTCCCAAAGCGAAATTTACGGTAGCGGATCACGCTTGGAATGTGGTGCAGATAGAAGGTAAATGGCACTTAATTGATGTGACTTGGGGCAGTGGTGGGCTTAACGATAAAATGAAGTTTATAAAGCAATTTAATGAGCAATACTTTTTGACTGACCCAAAAGTATTTGTGTTTAATCATTTACCTTTGGCACCCATGTGGCAGTTACTGGAATGCCCGGTTCCAATTAAAACCTACGCTCAAGGTGAAGAGCAGATCAAGAATCATCTAAGTCAGAGTAAACGCAACTGCTTGAACTATAACCGACAGATTGAAGAATTTGAACGGAAGTCCGAGAAAGAGCGTATGTTCTTTGTTGCTACTATGGCTTATGATTTTAATCCCGATAATCCGGTAGTGTTGGCTCGGGCTCGTATGGATCAGGCCAATCAGTTGATGAGTAGCATCCCGCGCCAGCTCAGTTCTCGGGAAGTAATTCTTGAGGCCATAAAAACCCAGGAACTAGCTTTGAGCTACCTCACAAAGGCTCAAAATTTAGTGAAGGCAGTAAAAGGTACTAGTGCAGATCAAGAAAAAAAATTAATTGCTAGTAATATTAAAACCAGTGAGCAGAACCTCCGTGGTATGAAAAACGCGATTAGGTAAGTGACGTTTCTCTTTACCCCGTTTCACAAGTATTTACTGCTTCATGATTCGCGCTGCCGAAGAAGGTTTTCCGTTGAAGACTAATCGAAGTAAGTAGATACCACTTTGTAACTGTTCAGCTTGGTAAAATTTGTGCTGGTTGCGTCCGGCGTATACCGAAACCTCTTCGCTGGCTACTACCCTTCCCCTAGTATTCATCAACTGAATGAGTGCGGTGCCCGAGGTAGCCACGGTAAAGTCTACTCGGAACGATGATTGGAACGGGTTGGGAGCCACCTTGCTGATAGAAGGAGCCTGACTGGTCTCCAATGAAGCTTCCAAGGAAACGGCTACTGCTTTAAATACTTCAAATTGGCCGTCGAAATCCGTTTGCCGTAAGCGGTAGTAGGAAATTTCCGGTAGAGGAAAAGGGTCAGTAAACGAATAAGAGATTGGTCGCTGACTGTTGCCCGATCCAGGAATGGTCGCAATCTTTTCAAACTTTCTACCATCACCGCTGCGCTCTATGGTAAAGAAATCGTTATTGATCTCTTCGGCGGTTTCCCACTCCAGCAGTACTTCTGCCCCCTGCACTTTAGCCCTGAAGAACGTGAGGGAAACGGGGAGGGTGCCATTACTGGCGTCTGTGAATATTTGATAAGCTTTAGGATGTTCGTTCTGAAATGCAGTTTCATTTTTATCAACATTATCTGCATCGTTGTTACCGGAAGTAGTTCCCATGACGTAAAGATCTCCCCCGGTAGAATTATAGGTGTCTTTTTTGCCGTTAGGGAAATTTAAATCTCCACCTACAGCCACTACCCCGCTATTGCCGACCGTAATTTTACTGCCAGTAGTGTTAAAGTTCTCAGTGACAATCAGCACGCCGTCACCACTAATTACTAATTCAGCTTCATTTCCCATCGTTAAGCTACCAATAATTACCAATGAATCAGAAACTGTTAAAACACCATCATTACCAAAACTTAAATCACCCGAGCGAACAACGAATTCAGAAATCTCTACGCTCGAGCGAATTCCCGATGTAGCGGGAGCTGGTGTGCTAATCCATACGTTGTCATCGATCCAGGAACCATCTGCAGTAGCTGTGAAGTCGGCAGCAGCGGCTTTACTATCGGTGCTGGCCCCAAGGTTCAAATAGAAGAATATACCAACCCCAACAATGGCCGCAATAGCAATTCCAGCCGCAGCGTAAACCAACGTCTGTTTTCTCTTCAGCTTAATTGACGGCTGGTTTTTAAGCGTTCGTTTTCTTTTCATAGTCATTAAATGGTTGAAACCCTCGTCTTCTAGACGAGAGCGCCTTCAGGCTTGGCATAATGAATGAGTGTTGTAGCTTTGCAGAGATATCTAAATACAGCAAAGGAAGCCATACGACGTATTATCACCGCTATCACCTGGTTTGGATTACAAAATATCGGTACAAAGTACTTCGGGGAGCACTGCAAAAGCGGGTACGCGATCTGATCGCTCAGGTAGCTGATGAAATGAATATCAAAATATTTAACGGAGTAGTTTCTAGCGATCATGTACATATTTTTTGCAGCATTCCACCCCATATACCCGTTAGCGAGTTCGCCAAAAAGGCAAAAGGGCGTAGCTCCCGGAAGGTGCAGATAGAGTTTCCGGAATTGAAGACAAAATATTGGGGGAAGCACTTTTGGGGTCGAGGCTACTTTAGCTCGAACCGTGGTACTGTAACCGACGAAATAATTAATGAGTACATTGATAATCATACGGATGCCTATAGAAGTGATAATCAAAATAATATTTCTTTAGAACAAATCCCGACTTCCAGTCGTGATTCAAACCTACTATCTCATAGATGGTAGTGATTTAGTGATAGTGCAGAACAGGAAAAACGACTAATTACCTCAAATATTAATACAAGCAAGCAGAATCTTACAGGGTTAAGAAATGCTATTAAATAACTTTAAGTCTCTAGACGGTTTTCAAATCTCTGAGATGATGTACTTCTCTATCTGTTTAAATTGATATAATATTACGATTGTGCGGAATGAGGTTAGTTAATCAGCCCTGGAGATGGCAGTATGGAACACAGCTACCGTATTAAATATTTCAAATTTTCCATTGAAGCTGGTCTGGCGTATCCGATAGTAGGATATTCCCTGCACAGGATTGGAATCGATATAAGAATATTCAGTAGGTTGTTGGCTATTTCCAGCTCCTGGAATCCTAGCAAGATTTTCAAAATTTGCGCCAACAGCACTACGCTCGACAGTGAAAAAATCATTATTAAGTTCTCTAGCGCTTTCCCAGGTTACAACAACATTTGGACCTTCAATTCGGGCGTAAAAATACGTGAGTGTAGTTGGTAAAGTAAGAATACTACCAGTTGTAAAAGCGTATAATTTAGAGTTGCTAGTTTCTAAAGAATCTTTATTAGCTATAGTAGCGTTACTGATATTTTTGGCACCATTAAAAGTAACCCCTCGTTTGCTAGAGGTTGTACCAAACACGTAAAAATCTTTATCGTTAATAATTTTAGAGCCACCCTTAGTAACCAAGTCTTTCTTTACTACCAGTTTACCTTTATTATGAATGGTTGATCTGCCTTTGGTTGCATGATTTCCCTCAACTACCAATACCCCGCCATCTTCAATATTTATAGAACCCTCTCCAGTCACTGAAAGGTCACCGGTAATCCATAGAGTATCATGGACGGTAAGCTTGGTTTTTCCTCTTACTTTCAAATCGCCATCGCGGTTTATATAACCGTAAATCTCAACAAAGTTATAGTTGAGATTATCACCTGGATTATCATTCATTTTGTTATGAGACTTAGTCCATGTTGTGTTGTCACTCCAGTCTCTTTGTCCCGATGAGGTATATCCTTCATTCTGTTTCGTTTTTGCCAAAGAAGAGGTGGAATTACCTACATTTAGATAGAAAAACACACCGACACCGACGATGGCAGCCATTGCAAAACCAGTAGCGGCGTATACTAAAGTCTGTTTACTTTTTAATTTTACCGCTGGCTGATGTTTTAGGGTACGCTTCCTTCTCATATCTTATTCGTAAATGCGTGTTACACTCAAACTATAAATATATCAGACAATAGAGGGTGAAAAAATTAGGTCTTCGGTATCTATTTGTTCGTTATCGCTCATTAAAGTAGCTCTTTCTACGAATGAACGTAATTCACGAATATTACCGGGCCAATTATGATCTAAAATTGATTCTAACGCTGCTCGAGTAAAAGTTTTGGAGCTAAGTTTATTTTTACTGCAAACCTCATTAAGGAAGTACTTCGCTAATATTATGACATCATTATCTCTTTCCCGAAGTGGAGGAAGATGAATAAGAAAGCCTTGAAGGCGATAGTATAAGTCTTCGCGAAATACCCCATCTTTCACCCGCTGGGCTAAATTTTTGTTAGTAGCGGCTAGAACCCGTACATCTAATGAAATTTCTTTATTACTCCCTACTCGCGAAACCTTTCTCTCCTGAAGCACACGTAGTAACTTAGTTTGAAGGCTCATATCCATTTCGCCAATCTCATCGAGGAGAATAGTGCCGCCATTTGCTTCTTCAAATTTCCCAATTCGTCTTCCATCAGCCCCAGTAAAAGCTCCTTTTTCGTGACCGAACAGCTCACTTTCAATCAGATCTTCAGGAATGGCTGCTGCATTAACGGCAACAAAAGGCTTCTTTCTGCGGGGTGAGTTATAATGCATAGCTCGAGCAACCACTTCTTTACCGGTGCCACTCTCGCCGGTTATTAGAGCTAAAATATCACTTTTTTCAGCTTTTTGTATCAATCTTAACACTTTCATTATACCCCCACTTTCGCCAATAATTGTGTCATAGCGATGTCGATCAATTACTTGTTCACGAAGTACTTCAACTTCCTTGGAGAGTTTAATATGATTGGTTAAGTGTTTGATACAAAGAGATAGCTCAGTTAGAACTGTCTCATCTTTCATCACGTAGTAATTTGCTCCATTTTTATAAGCCTCAATAGCTACTCTCACTTCCTCCTGCCCAGAAACCACGACTACTGAAATATCCTGATTATAATTCTTAATTTGTTGCATAATTTCTATCCCAGACAATCCGGGTAGGTTATAGTCAACAGTAACAATATCAGGATTTAAGTGTATTTTTTGAAAAAAGTCTTCACCACTGTTGAAACAAGTAACATCATAGTTGCCTTCCTTTTCCAAGAAAAGTTTTAGTGCTTTGCGGAAGACGGCATCGTCTTCAATGCAGAAAATTTTAATCATTTTTTCCATTCAGCAACCAGATTTAATATTATCAATACACAATTTCATAAATGAAAAAATGTATTATAATACCTTGTAAATTAGGAGCTAAGGTATAGCATTATGCTTTAAATAAGGATACATTTTTTGTTAGAAAGAGTTAATGTAAGGTTTAGTATTTATCCAAAAAAAAAGCAAGAGCGTTTTACTCTTGCTTTTGTGACTTATTATATTAGTAGTGCAATCTTAAGCTTGATCAGCTTCATACTTAAATTCACGAATCTGACTAAGTGCTCCTCTAACGAGACTAAGCTGTTGGTTTACCATTTCCTCAACATAACTGGGTAACTGACCATCCAACATACTAGTATATTTCTTGATTGCATGCTCTTCGCCGCGCTCGCATTCAGCCAAAATGGCTTCATCATCATCATTACTGAAAGATTTTTTAAAATCTATCCAAGTTCTATGAATTTTACTAGCTAAAGAATCTTGTACATCGGCTGAATCACGGTAATCTTTGTGAAGAACCTCTTCTAATTCACCACGGAATAATGCGCGCTGTTGAGACAAGCGATACAATATGGTCTTAAGTTCTTTCGAATTTACATTTTCCGATGCTTCCTTATAGCCTTTTTCGCTTTCTTGGTTAATCTGAATAAGTTCGTGTAGCGAATCTATTATCTTTTTATTACTCATGGGAGTTCTTTTATTAAAGAGTAAAAAATTTAAAGAGAATTAAAGTTAAAAAATTAGATTTCACTAATAATCTTCTGCACTTCATCTTTGGTTTTACCAAGCTTTTTCTGAAGCTTTCCTATTAATTCGTCTTCCTTTCCATCTCGGTAAGCAAGATCATCATCAGTAAGTGACCCATATTCTTGCTTTAATTTACCTTTCTTCTCGTTCCAATTACCTTCTATTTTATAGTCATTCATAATTTTTCAGTTTATATAAGTTTAAATAACTGAATAAGTGAAAAAATTGAACCGAACTCGATAGATGATTTATAAATATTTGATAATCAATAATTTACGTATTAGTCACGTTCGTTATTCACTTATTACTGTAGAAGTATATCCCCACAACTCCGAGTAGAATCCACAATTCAGTGTAATTGGCTGTTTCTACCCATATGGGAATAGATTATAATTATTACATAATTTATTTATAATATATTGATATAATGTGAAAAAAGAAGTATCTTTAAAAAACAATAAAAACTTACATTAGTACTGTTTAATAATATATCAACTAGCATGACTGAAAATTTATGGAATAAGCCTAAGCAGGAAGATAAGTTCAGAATACAATTCCGCTGTAGTCGTCGGCCTGATGAACATTCAGGGTTGGCAGATTTTGAGGTCAATAAGTGTTACACTGGAAGAACCTATAATGGGTTATATGAGATAGCCCCAGAATGGGGGCGAGGAAAACCTTCGGTTTTATTACGCCAAAGGCTATTTGATCGTTACTTTGAAGTAATGCCAATTATGAGTCAATAGTGAACGTTAAAATCTAATAAGTCAAAAAAGTTTATTTATATTTTAGTAATTTAAAGGTAGCCCGAGTATTGTGTTGAAATGCTCGGTTTTTTTTGCCAAATAGTCAATTGGTAAATTTTTCAGGTAGGCAGAGTTATGCTACTTTTAAACACTAAAATGATTAAAAAAGTAAATATATTACTTCCTTATTTAACTTTATACTATCATCATCTAGCTTTTCAGATTGAGTAGTATAAAGCGAAGATTGATAAAAGAAACGTCATTAGTATGGCAAGTAATTATCTTTCAGACATATTGCAAAGGTTGCTTATGTTCCTAGTACTTCCAAAGCTCAATAAAAACACACTAGAAAGTAATTACCCCTGAGATTTAGGAGAAAAGCGTTACTGCTAAAGATTAGCTTGCTTGAGCCAACTGCTGCACAGCCTGTACAATGAGTCGATTGTTGCGTCGGTGAGCCAAACAGCTTTGAATATAGTCTACACTGTATCCAGTATTTCTGCTTACGATTTCGTACTCTTCTTTGGCTAAAAGTTTTTTTATCTGGCGGATATTTTCCATATTTGTTCTTGTTATAAGTACAAGTTAATACTTTTTTAAAGTATTTTACAAGCTTTTTATTCTTTTTGTAAGCATAATTTTTCACAAATGGCTGATAATCAATACAAAATTTCCGTAAACGAACGCTTTTTCGAATGCATTCATATGCTTAAAAGCCGTAAAGAAATTAACTCTGATCGCGAGTTTGCCTTAGCAATTGAAATCTCCCCGTCTAATTTAGGTGATATAAAGGCGAATCGCCGATCAGTTACTATTGAGATTTTGAACCGGGCTTTAGATAAATTCAAGATTAATAGTGCCTATATTATTTCGGGCTTAGGTCAACCCTTCGTAAGTAAAGAGTCAGGGAATTTGCCTACAAAAACGAAGGAAGTAATTATGGTAGCCACTCAAGATACTCAAGGGAATACTACCGTTCCTCTTATTAATCACAAAGCCGCTGCCAATTTTATGACGGGTTATCAAACCCAGGAGTTTTTCGAGGAGCGAGAAAGTATTCTTCTTCCCAATTACATGATTAAGGATGGTCAGTGCTACGGAGTACAAGTGAGCGGTGATAGTATGGAGCCTACCATGATGGAAGATGATTGGGTGATTTGTCGGCTTCTTGATAATAGTGCTTACCGAAATATTGCAGATGGGGGAGTATACGTGATTGTATCTCATGATCGAGGTATTCAGATTAAGCGTATCCGAAATCGCCTGCATCAGTATGGATACATCCGTTGTTTATCTGATAATCCAAAGCACACTCCGTTTGATATTCCTGAAGAAGAGTTGTTGCAAATTTGGAAAGTAGAATGGCATTTACGCTCTTATTTGCCTGAACCTCAGTCTGAGATTGACGATATTCAAGATAAACTTGATCAGGTGACTGAGCTGCTTCGCTTGCAAAATCGTATGGATACTAATAGTGGCTTATCGCAAAATTAGAGCAAAAGATGAAAAGCATATATCTGCTTTTTCTTTTGGATTAACCGACCAATCGTTGCAGATTTGACTTTTACCGATTGTCTAATACTGCGTATATGATTCACTATAAGTCTCCGGAAGAGATAGCGCTAATTAGAGAAAGTGCTTTGCTTGTCTCTAAAACTCTCGGCATGCTAGCTGATGAAATACAGCCTGGAGTGACACCACTTTACTTAGATCAGCGAGCTGAAGAGTTTATCCGCGATCATGATGCTGATCCTGGTTTTTTGGGTTTATACGGTTGTCCGAGTACTTTACTAACTTCGGTTAACGAACAGATTGTTCATGGTTTACCAAATAATCGCCCGCTAGAAGAAGGTGATATCGTATCAATAGATTGCGGAGCTAAGAAGAATGGTTACTATGGCGATCACGCGTATACTTTCTCGATAGGAGAGATTTCTCCTGAAGTTCAAAAATTGTTGGATGTTACGCTTGAGTGTTTATATAAAGGGATTGAACAGGCGCGCAAAGGTAACCGAATTGGGGATATCAGTTACGCCATACAACAACATGCCGAACAGCACGGCTACGGAGTTGTTCGCGAATTAGTGGGGCACGGGTTAGGTAAGAAGATGCACGAGTCACCCGAAGTACCGAATTATGGTAAGCGAGGCAAGGGCTCTAAAGTTAAAGATGGGTTGGTGATTGCAATTGAGCCTATGATCAACATGGGTACCCGGCGCGTGAAACAACTTAGTGACGGTTGGACGATTGTAACAGCCGATGGAGCACCGGCTGCTCACTTTGAACACGATGTAGCTATTGTTGATGGAAAACCAGAAATCCTTAGCACGTTTGATTACATTGAGGGGGCTCTAGCCAAGAAAATGGTTTCCTGAAGATTAAAAATTTAAGAGCGACTTTTTATTTTCTCACAATTCAGCAAAGCCATAGTATCTCCGCCTAATGCCATAGCATAGATACCTAATTCGGTAAGTAATTCTATCATTGGTTCAGTCAATGAAAAGCTGGAAAATACTGGTACTACTGTCTTTCCTTCGTGTCCGGGAAGGTAATCAAAAACCTGCTCTAGCTTCTGAGCAAACCTTTGCACTTGGCCTGTGTCCGGATGAGACTTTGTTTCATTAACGAATAAGTAGTTACCGCAGCTAAATGACCGCTTCAAACTCAGTCATTTGCTTCCTGTTGTTTCGGTTTCGACGTAATACCCGTAATGCGTAACTATCGAGTTCTTGGCAGTCAAAGTGAACCTTAGCCATCGTTTTGATATTGGGAGCCGCAAAGTCTTCATACACCGTACCCAGCTTATTGGCTAAGTCGCCCCACTTCTTATTCATACCTTTCCGATCCTGAACCATCCTCTCATTGAAGTCTTTCATCTCAACGTCCTTTTGCTGACGATACTGAGTCATTTCTTCCTTGAAGTTTTTCATTTCAACGTCCCGCTGCTGGCGATCTTGCTGCATCACTTCTTTGAAGTTTTTCATCTCTTTTTGCAGAGCTACTGTGCCCGCTTCTATTCGGTTCATCGACTTATTAGTCTGCACAATGAACTCGCCCAAAACAGCTTCTAGCGTACTAACCCGTTCTTTAACTTCCTCGTCTCCCCGCTAGGGTTCTAAATTCCGATAGGCGATCTACTAATTCGGTAAACTCTTCTACCGATATATGCTGATGCGTAT
>CAKZPJ010000648.1 GCA_937138955.1 uncultured Flammeovirgaceae bacterium
TAATACAAACGTCCGCTATATCACCCATCACAGTAATTTTATCCTGATACGGCAGGCGAGTAACCGCCAAGTAACGGCCCGATGGACTCCAGGGGCAAACATCGTAATAGGTATTGGTATAGAAGCCATCAGAAGGTGTTACCTGCCAAATTTCTCCCAACGTTTTCCCGGGCCGATAAGGGCGAAAGGGGTAAGTACGAGACCGAGAAAATTCGTTGTGGCACCGCCAAAGACCAGAAGTAGTAGCGAATGCTGCTATTCCAGCGGAGGTAGTTGAAAGGAAGGTTCTTCTATTCATCGTTCTTCACTAAAAACTCCAATCAACCGATTTTTCATCAGTAATGTTATTCTGAATGACATGAAGTCGCAAGAGTCCGGCGAGCAAATCTCCGACTCCTAATTTAGACTCGTAGTACACATCTCCTTTCTGTCGGACAAACAACCCATCCTCCCACAGATGCTCAATAGCCATATCAGCGTACTGCCGGGCATACTGCAAGTACTCCTTCTTTTTGGTTATTTTGTAACCGTCTAAGTTAGCTTGAATGGCTTCACCTATGTTTTGAGCTGTAAACGAATCCAGAACCGGCTGGCTATTAGAAACCTTTAAAGCTTTTTCTAACATTGGAATTAGTTCATTACTGGACTCCTGTTCGCTGATATAAGCGGTTACTCGACCTAGTGATAGTAGACTAGAGGAGCCATAACCTACCTTCCAGGGAGTAGCCCACTGGGGGTTTTCTAAAGGTGTACCATCTAAATTCAGACTACTGTAGTACTGTTGATGCTCTTCATTCCAACCAAGGCGATCATAGGCTTTTAACAGGGTTATAGCCTGTCGTTTCATTTCCGAGTTATTGGTAATTTCGCCCCCTTTGTACAGCCAGTAAGTGTATAATGCCGAGCCACTGAGGCTGGCATCCTTTCCCCCACCATTCGGAGAAAAATGGTACAAACAGCCAAAGACTAAGTCGGTTCTACGGTCACGCAAATTCCAGTAGAGTGTCCCTATTTGCCAGCTTTTTTCTTTCCAAAGTGCTTCGTTGGTCTGTTGAAACAAAAAACCAAATGAGTACGCGTAGAGAGCCGAATGTTTGATCCAGGGCATAATTTCGTGCTGATATTCTGTTTTATTCCAGATTGCGTGGCGATTAAACAGATGTGTTTGCACATCGGCACCGTTGAAATGATACTTCAACCCTTCTATAGCTCGCTGAGTACGCTCCGAATCAATTGCCCACAAGCGAGACCAAGGCGGAGTCCAGGCAATAAGCTCATGAGGCATTCTGAAGCCCGGCCGTATATCTAGAAAGCGACTTTCGGCTACCGATACGGTATCGGTATAAAAGTTATAGTACAAATGCTCACCCCAGCCCAGTAATCCTGTTTCAGGATGTTGGGCACGCTCCAGAAAGGCTTGAGAATAGTCGTAAGATGCCTGTTGATATTTACTATCACCAGTAAGTTCACTTAATTTATCAAAGACCGTGAGAGTTACTACATCATGATAATAGTTCGCTCCCCCTACGGCCCGATCGTGAGGACGCACTCCCTGCGTAGGTGGTACTCCGCGGATAGGAACCGTGCGGTCGCGCGTGTCAATAACCCCAGCCCACATGGGAGTAGTAGCCGGACCGTAAGTATCTAAACCTACCGATAGCAATGTATCTGCAAAGGTTTGGACGTAGTTGAGATAGTTCGTTTTTGAAGATTGTGCTAGTGATAACGTAGCCTTTCCTACCAGAAAAAGAGCAAGGACGATGACCTTCATAAGTAAAAAGGTAGCTTTACTCTGCCTGAGCCGTTGTTGACTATTATAGTTATGATTCTGCGGCATTATATTTTGTTAATACTGGAGTTGTCTAAAGTTAATTGATTTAAAAATCTTTTCACTGCAGTAGCATAAAAAGAAGGCTAAGTAGTGTAAGCTTAGCACCACCCGCTTTGCGGTCTAATAAAGCGTTGACGTTATCTATCTAACTATTGGCTATTGTAGTTTAATACTTTCTAGAGCGAGCCGTTTTTTAGTTAGATTCAAAAGATAGCTTTCTGCATTAGCTTCATATGAGTTACACTGCCACTGGCAATGTCAGGAATAATATCGAAGCGGGAAAAAATACTCCGCATCTGTTCTGCTTTGAGACCGCTCCCCCTTCTAAGATAACCATTAATAATAATTCATCAGTAGCTGTGCTTAACTATTGAATAGTAGCTACTTATCTTATACGCATTCAACACTTTAGCGCGAACATTGTCTCCAATAAATCACGATGATCCTCGATTATAGGATCACTGAAAGTCAAAAGTAAATGAGTATTGATTAAGAATTAGCGTAGCTTTATCACTGTTACCTAATTGACGATATGACCTTTGCCGAGCACGTTATTCAGTTCAATAATCAACTACAGTTAGATGCTACCTTGCCCAGTAATATTCGGATAATGAATCCTTTTCAAGAAAGTGAAGAAGTGCGAATTGTCTCATCAACCTTCTACCGGAAGTATTACAATGATGAACAGCCCCGTTACCTAATTTTAGGTATTAATCCCGGTCGGTTAGGAGCTGGAGCTACTGGTATTCCATTCACTGATCCGAAGCGGTTAAAATCGCACTGCGATATGCAAAGCTCGTTTACCCTCCACGAACCTTCCTCAGTTTTTGTATACGATGTAATTGATGCTTATAGCAGTGTTGCGTTATTTTATCAGCAATTCTATATCAGTTCAGTATGTCCGCTCGGTTTTGTCCGAATTGATGAAAAAGGAAGAGAAACCAACTATAACTACTACGATAGCTCAGTGCTAACTGAAGCTGTCACGCCTTTCATCGTGAAAACCATACAAACCCAGCTTGACTTCGGCATTCAACAGGAAAAGGTATTCTGTATGGGCACCGGAAAAAACTATCGCTTTCTGAAAAAACTGAACGAAGAGTATCAATTTTTCGATGAAGTAATTCCGCTAGAACACCCTCGCTACGTAATGCAGTACAAAAGTAAACAGAAGTCATTTTTTATTGATAAGTACTTGGAGGCACTAAGCTTTTAGAATCGGAAGAACTCTTGAGCTTTTAGGGAATCATACTGCGGATTGGGTACAGGTTCCTGAGCACTGACTTCGTTCCGCCAGGTTTCAAGCTGGTTATATAAATCATTGGCTACTTCCGGCACTTCGCTAATGAGATTATTGGTTTCGCCAATATCATATTCCAAATTATAAAGCTCTAATTGCTTATTCTCCAGAAATTCAATCAGCTTGTAGTTTCCTTGTCGGATCGCCGAATAAGGACTGGCACCGCCAGGATGGTAGTGCGGATAGTGCCAGTATAATGCTTCCCGATCTAATACTTCGGTTTCCGCTTCTAGCACTGGAAGCAAATTTATTCCATCCTGATGATAGTCTTTCGCCCCACCGGTGCCCAACACATTAGCTACCGTAGCAAATACATCCATCGTGATTACTGGTTCGTCGATAGTCGCTATACTACGCTTTGCCTTCGGCCAACGGATAATCATCGGTACACGTACTCCTCCCTCGTAGGCTGAACCTTTTCCTGCCCTTAGCGGATCATTTTGCGTGATATTTCGCAACTCTAACCCACCATTGTCACTTGTAAAAATCACCAGAGTCTGATCGCTGATTTCCAAACTATCTAGTAAATTCATCACCCGTCCTACACTTTCATCGGTGCTATGGATCATAGCCGCGTACTCGGCATTGGTGTGCTGTAAGCTATCGGTTACTTTGCTTTGGTAGTAAGCAGTCAGACTATCTTTCCCCTGAATAGG
Organism: uncultured Flammeovirgaceae bacterium; assembly: GCA_937138955.1. Lineage (GTDB taxonomy): Bacteria > Bacteroidota > Bacteroidia > Cytophagales > Cyclobacteriaceae > Tunicatimonas. The sequence goes on from CAKZPJ010000648.1 coordinate 3,788, forward strand.
CGTATGCACGGCGTAGTGAGGAAAATACAGCAAAAATGGCTGTTCGGCATGGTCGGTAATAAAGCGAGAGGCCTCATCGGTTAACCGATCAGTAAGGTACTCACCTTCCTCTCCCCCTTCTAAATAAGGCAAAGTATCTTGTCTGCGTACGTAGGGATAAAAATAGCTAGGAGGCTGCCCGCGGTAGTAGCCCGCTACGTTGCGATCAAATCCCTGATACTGCGGATAATACACCACCGAGTCGCCCAGGTGCCACTTCCCAACGCTAGCCGTAACGTAGCCAGCAGCTTTAGCAATTTCAGCAATAGTAACCTCTTTATTGGGTAAGTATTTTGTCCAATCAGGCGGAAGCAGCTTGCCATATTCATTCTGATGACCAGCTATCCAATCGGTAATATTCAGGCGAGCGGGGTATTTACCGGTCATAATTGCTGCCCGGGTAGGTGAACAATCCGTGCACGCGGAGTAGGCATCGGTAAACATAACTCCCTCTTCGGCTAAGCGATCAATATTGGGCGTTTCGTACAGGTCGCTACCGTAGCAACCCAAATCGGTCCAGCCCAAATCATCAATTAGAAAGATGACGACATTGTAGGAAAGCTCCTGAGATTCTTTAGGTATCTCATTCGGCGGAAGGCAGGAAGACAAACCGATAAAAAGAACTAGAGAGCAATGTCTTATGTAGCGCATGTTCCAAGTAAGTGAAAAGTATCAGGCTAAACAACTGCTAACCCCTTATCAATTATTGAAAGAATTTATATATGCCTTGAGGTTCTTGGTTTCTATCGGTATTAGGATTGATTTCTATTCGGAACCTGAATTCAAACACTAATCCGTTGGTTTGGAAAGCAGGCGAATTAGCTAAAAAATAATTTCCCCCTTCAGTTTGCCATTCCGATTGAGGACTTATCTCGTAACCAGCACTAAAGCCTATAAACCCTATACTTCCTGGAAAAACAAGTCGTCGTTCTATTCCGGCACCGATACCCCCACTGATAAACATACCAGTTGAATAGCGTTTCACCAGTTCGTCTGGAGAACCTAAATTACTTAAACTCCCTTGAAAAGACGGAGTATTTACAACCGAAGACACTTTTAACCTAGCTAAGTTAGTGCTCAATTGTAAATAAGGAAAAATCAGCCACTTCTCATTAGGAATCACGTCGTACTGACCAGTCACCGAAATTTTCCAAAGGTCTAGTTGGGCATTGTTTCCCGCATCGTTACCATCGTCAAATGTTGACATATATGAGAATTGGGCCATACCGTAGGAGTTTTGGTCACGGTGCCGATTTGTAAAACCAAAAGAAAATCCTACTAGCCCGGAAGTCAGCGTAGGTATGCCCACCTGCGCTAGTTCGCGATTGAGATCATCTAGATCAACTTCCTGCCCCACTACACTCATATAAAAGCCTGCCCGCCAAACCCTCGTGGTATCGTTAGACTGAGCAACTGAGGAACTGATACTTACTAGTAAAACACCAATCGTGAAAAGCGTTTTCATACGTTTTTTATTTGTTCAATAATATGACAGTAGAAATAAGCCCTACCCTAAATTCAAGCTAATTTGTTTTCCAATTTTCTTGAGAAAGTTTAGTTATTAGCCACTTCCAGTTCAATCATTCCTTACGGTTTCATAGCTGACTCGTAAAATTTTAGAGCGGTGGAGTTACGGTTCCCGCGCTTCTCACCGAAGATTAGGGTTTATACGAAAATATTAAATCAACCCGTTCATCACTTAGTCGTTCTCTCTTGCCGTTCTAATTCCTATCGAGAGTACTGCTTTTCTTTTCCTGCTTTCCGGTGAGAAAGTAGCCATTCGTACACCGCCGGATTATTATAGGTTGTAGTCCAGGAATCGTGTCCGGCTTCGGGATAGGTAGTCAGTTTCACATCTCCATTCGCCTGCTGAAGAGCTTCCACCATAGCCACGGTCCGTGACAGAGGAATAACCTGATCTTTGGCTCCGTGAAAAGCCCACACAGGAACATCTTTAAGCCACTGGGCGTAGCTCGGAGTACCTCCCCCGCAGATCGGTACAATGGCGGCAAACATATCAGGGTTCTGAATAGCCATCCGCCAAGTGCCGAAGCCCCCCCGGCTCAACCCAGTCAAATACACCCGACTTAAATCTACTCGGTGGTTATCGATCACTTCATCGAGTAACTGTTTAAGCGCAGCATCATTCCAGAGTTTATTCTCCGGGTTTTGAGGTGAAATGACAATGAACGGAAACTGTTTACCCCGCTCGATTAGTTTCGGGGGCCCATGTTTTTTAACCAGTTCAATATTGTCGCCAGTTTCTCCGCCTCCGTGTAAAAACAACATCAGTGGGAACTCTTGACCTCTACCCGATTCATAATCTTGAGGAAGATACTTTAAGTACTGTAATCCGGCTTCTTCGGATTGGTGGACAGTTTGCTGAGCGAACGTAAACTGGTTAGCAGTTAGGCATACAGAGAAAATCAGGCAAAGCTTATCAAAAGTCAAAGTCATATCTATTTTTTAGTCGTTACGGAATCTCCGAAATTTAGGAAACCTCGGATGTTTTTCCCTTAGTGTATTTCTTCCTTAAACTCAGCGTCCTTATCCTTAGACAAAAAATCAGCCTCGGCAGCGATGCCTTTTTTTCCGACTTTAAGTAGTGCATCATCGGCTACTTTTTCAATAGGAGTGTAGCAGGAAGCAGGTTCTTCCTTGTAAGGCTTATTGGTAACTCTATTGTAGACTGAAATCAGTGACCATCGGGAATGATCGCTAAGGTTAGCGTTAGATCGGTGCAGCAAGTTGCAGTGAAAAAAAAGTGCGTCGCCGGGCTGAAGTTCTACGTACACCAGTTCGTGATGCTTCATAGCTTCTTCTACTTTTTCCATATGCGCCCCTACTTGTTCACCCGTCGTATTGTGCTCCACCCGATCCATTCGGTGAGTCTCTTTTAGCACCTGCATACAACCGTTCTCTTGGGTCGCTTCGGTCAACGCCAACATAATACTGACCATTTCAGGGTACAGGAATCCATTGTTATACCAGTAGCCGTAATCTTGGTGCCACTCCCATGCTCCACCCTTTTTAGGTTCTTTTTGCATCAGCTTCGAGTGATAGTGACCTACTGTACCGTCCAGTATCATTTCGGCCGCCTCTACCATGCGAGCCGATCGACTGTATAATCCGTAAATATCATCTTGGGGCGTATACCAGAGTGCTAGTTTGGTTCGCAAGCCCTGACTATCGTTGAAGTCAAAAGAATTATCGTTTATTACCTCATCCTCGGTGGAAGTTTGGTAGATGAGATCGGCTTCCTCGGGTGAGAAAAATCCCTTGATGATGACGTAACCATCGCGTTCAAAATTTACTAAGTGTTGGCAAGTGAATGGTGAAAAAGTACTCATGATGTTGTCTCAATCTGTTGTTCAATAATATTGCCGCTGTCTTTCTCTTTTAAGATAACTTTCTTCCGGCCATCGGGCAAATGCTCTTCTTTAATTAACCAATGGGCTTCGTCGTACTCCTTGGCACCTAGCGGTTGACTTCCGTCAGTATTACCGCGCCAATCAGGTAATTCCACTGGTTCCCACTGTTTACTTCTCGAAGATTTATAACTGGCATCCATAATCGCGTTTACTACGTAACCATCGTAAAAATTTTCCATTGGCGACTGCTGCTGATCCATCGCATTAAACATATCGGTAAACATATGAGTGTAGCCTAAGGCATGAATTTCGTCACCTACCGGAAATAGCCAGCCGGTCTCCTGTTCGGCCTTCTCCGCTACGTAGCCCTGCATCCCAACTGAAGTGAAGAGTTCGTATCCGGTTCGCAAGAAGTGATCGATTCGAATAGTACCTTCAGTACCTGAAACTTCATCTCGCAAATCCATTCCTCCTCGGAAGGCCCAGCTTACCTCAAACTGAGTGACTGCCCCAGTTTCATAGCGGACTAAACCTACCGCGTGGTCTTCGGCTTCAATAGGTTTAACAAGCGTATCTGCCCAGCACATTACTTCTACCGGTCTCACATCTTTTCCCACAAAGTTTCGCCCAATTTCAATACAATGGCAGCCCATGTCTATGATTGCTCCACCACCGGAGTATTCCGGGTTCCAAAACCAATCGCTGTGAGGGCCAGGATGGGCTTCTCGGGAGCGAGTCCATAGTACCTGTCCGACTGCTCCTTTCTGTACCGCCTCTTGAGCTTTTAAAGTTTTAGGGGTATAAACTAAATCTTCTAAGTAGCCGTGAAAAACGCCTGCCTTTTCTACCGCCCGAAGAATTTCTAACGCTTCGGTACCATTCATGGCTAGAGGTTTAGTGCATAAGATATTCTTTCCCGTCTGAATCGCCGCCAGAATTGCTTCTTTATGTAAGTAATTAGGAAGAGCGATAATAATCGTATCACTTTGATCGTCCTGTATCGCTTCTGCAATGCTGGTATAGGTTACTGGAATATTCCACTTATTAGCAAACTGTTTTACCCGGTCTTCCGAGCGGGAATATACCGACTGCACAACTTCACGACCCCGGTGTTGATAAAGGCTAGCCACGTAGAAATCGCCAATCAGGCCAGTACCGAGCAGGGTAATACGATGAATATTATTAGACATAAGTTAGGCTTATTTATTATCAGTTTGAAGATACTACTAATAAAAGAAATCGTTGAATACTGATGGTGAAAAATTAGTATACCTAATTGAAGTCTCTTTACTTCTAGAGATAGCATTCACTCGTTTCGTAGATATAAGATAACCATGATAGCTTCTTGGTCGTTAATAATACTATTATCTATTTTTTTTACTAACTAAACTTTTTAATCTATCATGGACATTACCAGCCAAGCTATTCCTAAAACCAAAAAATGGGTCGAAAATTTTGCCCGCTTTGGCTACGCCACGAAAGGAACTATTTATGTAATTGTTGGAGTTCTATCGGCTATGGCCGCTTTTGGTGGTAGCGGAGGCCAGACTACCGGACGTTCGGGAGCTTTTCGCGAGATTGCCCAGCAACCTTTTGGTCAAATTTTATTGGGTATCGTCGCTATTGGCTTTATCGGTTATGCCGTATGGCGATTCGTTCAAGCCATTCAAGATGTAGATAATAAGGGTAATGATATTTCCGGAATTGTAGTCCGTATTGGGTACGGACTAAGTGGCATCTTGTACGGATACTTCGCCTACTATGCCTTCCAAATGATTTCAGGCACAACTGGAGGTAGCGGCGGCGGAAATAAGTTTATTGTCAGCAAACTATTGGAACAACCGTTCGGACAATTTTTAGTTGGAGTCTTCGCGGCCACAATTTTAGCTAAAGGGGTTTACCAAATTCACAAGGTTACTTCTGGTAGCTATATTAAAGGAATAAAAGACTCTAAGATGAATAATAAGCTTCAAGATACCTACCGTAAGCTAGGTCAGTTTGGGCTGATTGCTCGAGCCGTAGTTTTTGGGATTATTGGGTTCTTCTTGGCCAAAGCTGCTTTTGCTGCCAGTGCCTCTAAAGCTAAAGGTACGGAAGGAGCGTTTGATTTTTTAGTGGCTCAAGGTGGCCCTATTGTAATGGGTATTGTTGCTATTGGATTAGCCTCTTACGGGGTTTTCGAATTCTTTAAAGCGAAGTACAAACCGTTTCGAACGAGCTAAAGGGTTGATGGTAAACGGTATAAGGTTGAAAGGTGAAGGGTACGATAGGATACATAACTATCTCACCCTTCACCTTTCAACCCCTTACTTAATTCGTGAATCACTCTGCCACATATCAGCATTAGAACCTAATGTATCTTTTAGCGAATGAGTGACTTCGTTGAGTTCTTCCACTATCTGACCAGATAATGATACTTGCATAGCGGCTACATTATCTTTTACCTGCTTCGGGTTTCTCGCGCCTACAATAATGCTACCCATACCCGGTTGAGCTAATAACCAAGCCATGCTGAGGTGCGTCATGGGAATATTTTCCCGCTCAGCGATCTGTTTAATTTTGCCTATCGCTTCAAAAGTCAGCAGTTCTTGCCCAGCCTCACTATGGCGAGCTTGCGATCGTTCGGAAGAGAAATGACGAGATCGAGCCCGATCATCCGGAACTGCTTCAGGATTACTAAACTTTCCAGCTAGCAGCCCTTGCATAATAGACGAATAGCTCAGTACCGGAATCTGATGCTTCTCGCAGAGGGGTAAAATATTAAACTCAATGGCTCTCCACAACAAATTGTAGGGCAACTGATTGCTAGAAATCTCTTGAGTCACTTGTAAAGCTTCGGTCAAGTCTTGCTCACCAAAATTAGATACTCCAAAGGCTCGTATTTTCCCTTCTTGTTTCAGATCAACCAACGCTCTCATAGTTTCCTCTACCGGAACATCAGGATTCGGCCAGTGTAATTGAAGTAAATCCAGATGATCTGATTTGAGGGCTTGAATTCGGGCTTCGCAGGCTTTCTTTACATCATCATAGTGAAAATCATCGGGAACAATCTTAGTAGCAATTACAATCTTGTCATATACATCTCCGAGTGCCTGATGAATCATTCGTTCGGAAGCTCCATTTCCGTAGGCCTGCGCTGTATCAAAAAAAGTAATGCCTTGCTCATAGGCCTCGCGTAGAGCAGCTAGTGAATCTTTTTCTTCTTGATGCCCCCAGTTAAAACCTCCTACAATTGCCCAGGCTCCGAAGGTCATACGGGTTATAGTAAGATCGCTGTGAGGTAAGGTGATTGTTTGCATAGTGTGGTTCTGGTAGATTCGCTCAAGATACTAAAATTATTCCCTTCAACCGCCCGGATCTATCAGTAGGGCTAAAAAATGCACCTTCGGTAGCTAGGTTGTGCAGATAATTTAAAAAATTACTTTCATTCCCTATCATTTCATTTGCGTTGATCTTCAAAAGACCAAACGAAAAAATATATCATTTATCACAATCTAAACTTCTATGAATTCATCTATCTCAACACCTAAGAATGGTAAAGCAACCACCAGGAAGACAACCTTTAGTCGAGAAACAACTGTTAGTACTAAGATTAATGCTGATGCTGCTGTGGTTTGGGCACTACTAACCCAAGCCTCTGATTATACCCGCTGGAATTCCACCATTGTATCGTTAGAAGGTGAGATTCGGGAAGGAGAAAAGATCAAACTCAAATCTACCCTAGACGAGAAACGCACGTTCAAACTTAAGGTCAAAGCATTTATACCCGAACAACGTTTAGTATGGGGCGATGGACAGGGTAACCGAACGTACACAATTACCAAGCAAGGCAAAGAAGGGGTAACCTTTACTATGACCGAAAAAATTGGTGGGTTAATGTTTCCGCTCTACGCCAAGTTAATTCCGCCTTTTGACGAATCTTTTGAGCAGTTCGCCGCTGATTTAAAAAAAGAGGCAGAGACAATTACCTAAACCTAGTAAGTTCAAAGGCAAATCGATGTTGAGAGTCCGGAACAAAATTATCTACTGTTTAATCCGTCTCCCGACTTCGGTCTTTTTACCTCTCTTCTTCTCGTAAACCCGCTATGGCATGCTGACATTCAAACCGGGCCGTGCAGACGAAGGAGTAATTTTGAGGCTATTTTTGAGCCAGTAAAGGCATCCGCAGAACCCAGAATCGCTATTCAAGTTTGAATGTCAGCACGACCTGAAAGAAAAAAAAATACTATTTACTTGCTCGGATAGTAAGGGTGCTCCATCGTCTCGCCGGGTTTGCGAAATACCCATGGGTTAAAAGCTTCCAGAGTTTCCTTCCATTCGGCTAAAGTTTTAGTTGGATAGGTTGCAGCCCAGCCACCCTGCCTAAATTCTTCACTCACTCCCTGATCGTCAATTTTCTCTCGCCACTGGTTAAGCTCAGCTAGTAGCGAATCTTTTATTGACTGATGTTCAGTATCATCCGTCAGATTATCTAATTCATAAGGGTCACTCTGTAAGTCGTAAAGTTCGTACTCCGGTTTGGAATCGGCCATGAATCGATCTTGCTCCGGAGAAAGTTCCCCTTCAAGATGCATTACGTTCAGTAGAGCCAGCACTGGATAGCTGCGTTCTTTGTAATTGTTGTACTGGCAGTAAGCCCGTTCTGGCATCAAGTTATGAATCAGCTTATACTTTTCCGAACGAATGGCTCGCATGGCGTCGTGGGTGCTATCCATTTTATCACGAGCGGCGAAAATATACTTCCGTCCGTCAATTTCCTTTTCCATCAGATTCTCTCCGTGCAACGGATGGGCGGGCTTAACTCCTGCTACATCCAGAATAGTTTTAGTAATGTCAATGGTCATCACCATCGCATCGGATACTGCTCCTGCTTCAATTTGACCCGGCCACCGGGCGATAATTGGTACTTGAATGCCACCATCGTACAGAAACTGTTTGCCCCGGGGCATACAGCGCCCATTGTCACCAATCAAAAATACTAAGGTATTTTCGGCCAAACCTTCCGCCTGCAAACGATCTAGTACCTCGCCTACCTGACGGTCTACGTTCTGCATGGCTTCCAATCCGTTGGCCCAATCTCGCTTGGCCAGATCAGTTTGCGGATAATACGGTGGCAAGCTAACGTCTTCTATCGCGATAGGATTAAGCGAGTCTCGTTGCCAACGACGGTGGGTTCCAGGAAAGGTAAGCTGGGCAAAAAACGGTTGACCTTCCGCCCGCTCGCTCCAATCTTTTCCTTGGTATAAATCACCTTCGTGCGTGAAGTTCAGATCTGTCTTCCGATTCGCCATAAAGCAGGTAAAGTATCCCGCTTCCTGAAGCAGATGCGTCATTGGGCGAATACCGTGGGGTAGCGGCTGACGGGTAAAACCCGAGCCATTGGTACGATGCTGGTTGCTTTTAATATAGTTTTGATGAAAACCGGTCATCATCGCCGACCGGGAAGGCGAGCAAACCGGCGCGGTGGCAAAAGCATTAGTATAGCGTATGCCTTCTGCTGCCAGTTTATCTACGTGAGGCGTATTGATGCCCGGTTCGCCGTAGCAAGAAAGCTGGTAGCCCCAATCTTCCAGCATAATCCAGACGATATTTGGCTTTTCAGTTGCAACGACTTCTTGATTAGCTTGCTCAGATGGACTCGAACAGGCTTGAATAATTACGATAAATAAGATGAAGCAAAAGGATGAATACTTACTGTAGGTTGTCATATAAGTTTAAGCTGATTAGGATAACAACTTACTTATTTTTCTTCACACAAAGCAATCAACTGATAATTTTAGCGTAGACGAAGAATAAGATGAATCAATAATTATCTAATCGATATTCTACACTCATTAAGAATGTGGCCCTGCCGGTTAAGTATTCAAGCATGAAGCAATCAAACTATTGACAATAACGATATCTAAGAAGCTGTTTGAGTTAATTATTTGATGCGAAAACAACGGATTTTGAGGCGACACGAGGCACTTTTGAGGAGGCATAGCAGCGCTATGGATTGAAAAAGTAACGACGTGGTAGCCCAAAAGGCGTGTTTGTAGCCCGAAAAAGCTAACTAAAACAGCTTCTAAGATTGTAGTGCGTTTATCAACCTAGTTTGCCGTGTGCTTAATTATTTGATCGCAATCTGCTGAACAAAATCAAGCGTAACCTGAAACTTTTCTACACAATGTCACTCGATTTAGATTAGGTTCTTATTAGTTTTCTGTTTCAGTTTTTTAGAAGAGTGTAGTTAAACCGCCGGATCGTCTGGAGTATTAGGATTATTGGAGCGCTCAGTATCTGGATAAGGATAAAAATTGCGGGTTCGGCTCATTGTATCGCTACCCGGGCCAGGTCGGTTATAGCGACGGCTATCTTCTAACCGCATACCCGTAAGAAACAATTCAATCGCTCGATTACTATAAATATCTTCTAACACTGCGTCTTCGGTAGCTGGACCTGTGTAGGGTGCGAGTGCTGCATTCACTCCGGTAGGGTCTTCCGTTTTTGTTCGTACAGCGTTGAGAGTTTCAATTGCATCGCTTATCCCTCCTGAGCGAACCTGAGCCTCCGCCTTGTTAAGTAAAACCTCACCGGGAAGGTATACCGGAATAGAAGTAGTTCTTTCGCTAAAGTAACCTGCTAAATCCTCTACCGGTAGCTGCAAAGCAGCGGAAGTAGTATCAGCCGATACTAGAAAGAAATCAATTCGCCCATCGGCATTATCTAGTTGTACTGGGTCTAACCCAAAGTTATCGAGCGGACGAAAATCATTGCCATTAATTGCTAGTTCCCAAATGGGGTTAGGGTTTTCAGCATCATATACAAAATAGGAAACCGAACTTATATCAACCATATCTGCTGCACTGATTGCCTCTTGGTAATTGCCAGCGATTAAGTGATAGCGACTCAGGTAAGCCTCAACCATATTAGGCAGGTCGAGTGTAGTGCCAACCTGACCGTAAAACGAATCAGAGGGCGGGGTTGCCGATAACAGAGCCCGGGCATCCGTGAGCAAGCGTATAGCTTCAGCAATAACTTCAGTACGATTTACGAATGGTGCATCTCCACTCGCTACGGTAGTGATGGGGGCTTGCTCAAAGCTTTGAGCTAAGTATCCTAATGAAGCTGCTTTGAAAAACAAGGCATGAGCTATAATTCCTGTACGAGTAGCGGCATCCGGAATTACCTCTTCAGTGGTGTTATCAATAATTTGCTCAGCATTACTAATTACGCGGTAAAGTCTGCTCCAAATGCCGCTCGTCAATGAGTTATCGTTCTCAATAGCATCACCCCCTTCTTCTAAATTTAAGTAGTTTACAAACGTAGTGAAGGCACCTAATTCGCGAGAAGTTACTCCTGGTGTAATAATTATTCGGCTTAGTGCGCTGGTAGAGTAGTACTGGCGCATGCCTGCGGAAAGAGCCAGTAGTCCCTGGCGACTGTTGAGTGCTTCATCTTCGGTAGCGGCGTTAGGATTAGGAATATCCATTTCACAAGCCGAGACCAGAATAAAAAACCAAGCTGTAAGATATATTCTGAATTTCATATTATACGGATTTAGAAAGTAGCAGTAAGTTGAAATGAATAAGTACGGGGTATGGGTACTTCGTTAAAATCAAAACCCCGGGTAGTATTACTTTGACCTGCCGCGTTGGTTTCGGGGTCCCAACCCGAATAATTATCAAACGAAAGCAAATTTCTTCCTACCAAACTGAGCCGTAGGTTACTAATACCTAACGCTTCGGGCTGTAAGTTATAACTCAAGCCTACTTCCCGTAGCTTCACAAACGAACCATCTTCTACAAAGCGGTCAAAGGCACTAAAAGTAGCAGCATTGTATCCCTTGGGCAGATTACCCGTCAATTCATCTTCATAAAGCTGACCACCCCCAAAAGGAGCAAAAGATAATAACCGATTGGTGAAGTTGAACACATTAAAATTTTGAATTGCATCGAACTGTATGCGGAAACTAAAGTTTTTATAGTCAATCTCATTGATGAACGACCAGAAGAACTCTGGGTTAGGGTCACCAATTACTTTTTCATCTAATGCCCCAACCGGTTGTCCATCTTCGCGTCCTACCCGTTCACGCTGGGGTAGCCCGCCATCGTTCAGTAGCAAACTGCCGTCCGGATTTTTGGCCAGATACGTTGTATAAAATACCCCAACCGCCTCATTATTCAGTACTGCCGATTGGCCGAAAGAACCTGGTAGTAAAATAAAGTCTTCTTCAATGCCATTCACCACATTGGTATTGCGGCTAAACGTACCGGTTACCGACCATAAGAAATCTTTCGTTTGTACTGGCACGCCTCTCACCAAAACCTCAAACCCTTCATTCTCTAAAGTTCCTACGTTTTGTCGGGTACTACTAAATCCGGTAGTAGGAGACAACGTACGATTTAACAGAAGATCTTCTACGTCTTTAGTATAATAAGTAAACTCTACTCCAAATCGGTTATTGAACATTCCCAGATCAACCCCCACTTCAAATTCCTTTTGCCGCTCGGGGCGGACCCCTAAGGTTCCTCGCTGGGAAGAAGGCAGTAACCCGGTAACTCCACCTATTGAGGTGGGATTTAGGTTTGTAAAACGTTCAAAAGTTCCTATGCCAGTTAGGTTACCTGCTTCGCCGTAGGAACTGCGGAATTTGAGGAGGTTCACCGAATTACCCAGAGCTGACTGGAAAAAAGACTCTTCTGAAATAACGTAGGAGCCGCTGAATTTAGGATAAAACTGGGTACGTTCTTCTTCGGCAAACAGATTAGAAGCATCTACTCGAACGGCACCCGTTAAAAATATCTTGTCAAAAATTCCGATAGTTTCTTGCAAGAAAGCTCCCTGCACTACCGTTTCAAGCCGAGACTCACCCCTGCCTTGCAATGTACCTGAAGCGGCGGTTCTAACAAAAGGTGGAAGGTCGGTGCTTTCCAAAGCAATATTCTCAACTTGTTCGTACTGTACGGTACCTCCTAATGCCGTAGTAGACTGAATTCCCGGAAGTATCTCAGTCTGATAACCTATGTTCAAGTCATTATTCATCTGAAAGAAATTACGGTCAGACCGACGTGAGAAGCCAGTGGGGAATAGGCCCGTTGTATTGGGGTCGGGTATAAACCCTAAACCAACTGAGGAGTACGTATCTACCCCCAATACATAATCAATTGTTAATCCATCAGCAGGAGTCAGGTTTACCTGAAAGTCGCCAATAAACCGGTTCGTTTCATTACTAAAATCGTAGGCCTCTATTACCTCTAGCGGATTTGCCCGAGCATTGGTATTGTTAAACAGCCCTGTTTCGTCATCTATCAGCGGGGTAATATTATTAGAAAAACTAAATCCAGTCAAAGCTCCGTAGGCCGCACTAATACCCCCGTTGGGCACGTCGTTACTACTACTAAGTGTATAATTAGCCCCAAATGAGAAACTAGCCCAGTCGTTAAGAATTTGATCTAAGCGAATTCTCCCGTTATATCGCTTATAATCTTGATTTTTAATAATGCCTTCATTTAAAAAGTAGGCACCTGATACAAAATATTTGGTACGCTCATTCCCACCCGTCACGCTTACGTAGCTATCAGTACCAATACCCGTTTGAAAAATATCATCCTGATAGTCGTACCGCTCTACGGGGGTGGTAGATAGATCGTCTAAATTGGTTGGCTCAGTAAATACGAATGGGGCATCATTGATCGGTAACTTTTTTCTTAATTCATTTACCCGAAATGAGGTGCTTATTGTAACCTTCGGGGCGCCCTGCGATCCCCGTTTAGTAAATATCTGTACTACCCCATTATTAGCCCGAGAACCGTAGATAGCGGCAGCAGCGGCTCCTTTAATTACTTCAATACGCTCAATATCATTAGGGTTGATATCTACCAATCGGTTTTGAGCACTTCCACCTAAATCTACCAGCTGAGCTGAACTATTGCTGACAATTACCCCGTCAATAATGTACAGAGGGTCGGATGAACCGGCTAGGGTACTCACGCCCCGCAATCGAATAGAGATACCTCCGGCAGGGCTACCCGAGTTTTGCTGAACCAATGCACCAGCCACTTTTCCGGCTAAAGCCTGGTCAATAGCAATAGCTCCAACTTCCGAGACCTTTTCACCGGAGACAGTAGAAATTGCGTTGCCCAACTGTTTTTTACTAGTTGCTACTGACGTGCCTGTCACCACTACCTCACTTAAACCAATTAAATCCATCTTCAATGATTTATTGATGGTAATATTGGTATTGTTCGCATCTAGCGTGATTGGCTCCGTTACCCGCTCATGCCCTACAAAATTAATGGCTAACTGGTATGTCCCCGGCGCGCGACTAAACGATAATCGATAGTCACCGTTTATGTCGGAAACCGTTCCAATACTGGTTCCGACCAATTGCACGGTAGCACCTATTAGGGGTTCGTCGTATTCGTCAGTAACATTACCCTGAACGGTGTAATCAACCGTGTTTTGAGCTATTGCAGCCGTGAACCAGAAACAGGCGACTACTCCCAATAAATTCGTTAGTAAGATTTTCTTCATTACTTGTTTATTGTGCTGAATTAAAGCACAAAATTACCCAATCACCATTAATAACAAAGCCTCTTTCCACTTAAAATATTCTTGCTTCAATCAGGTATTTAAAGTCAGGAAACCCGTATTTACTATTCGTTGAAATTTGTTTCGCACACAAAATTATTTTCTAATTTTCCGTCTCAACTCTGTTCAAAGCTTCTGATGACTTTATGAACTCGATTAGTAGTTAATCCAAAATTATTAACCATGAGCGATTTAAACCTGACTACCCCGGCCTTACTTTTCCCCGCTATCTCACTTTTGCTATTAGCGTATACTAACCGTTTTTTAGCCATTGCGGCTCTGATTCGGCAGCTGCACTCCCAGTATAATCAGAGTCACGATAATCGGGTACGTGGCCAAATTGAAAATTTACGTAAGCGTGTAATTCTCACCCGAAATATGCAAGGTTTGGGAATTTTAAGCTTGTTTTTGTGTGTATTATGTATGTTCTTACTTTTTGCTGAAGAGTACGAATTTGGAAAATGGGTGTTCGGTGCTAGCCTGCTACTGTTGTTAGCGTCCTTAGGATTATCGGTTCGAGAAATTCAAATTTCAATCAATGCGCTCGAGCTTCAACTCAGCGATTTGGAAGAGGGGTGTGTAGCGGGAGAGCGTGCTGCTATACATCCAAACAGCGATATGCCGCAATAAAAACCAATGACTATCGACTGCAAATAACATGAAAACATCTTCGCTGATAGAACTACCAGAAAAATACTACTTGGATAACTTCGAGGCGTTGCTTCGGTTTGTGCAGGAAAAGTCCGGTAGATTGATGAGCCGGCGGGAGAAGAACTTTGTTCGGAAATTTCTTGCATTGCCCGAAGATGCCCGTTGTCTATTCGTTCGCTTGACCAACCGTAAAGGGAGTTTTTTCCGAGTCTCTAAACTGAATTACGCTGAGATTAGAAATCTCTTAGAAACAACGAACCTACTTTGCCAACAGAAATTTTTTAGTCGCCTCTGCTCCCGGCACTGTGCTACCTTCGCTGAAATTTTAAGTATTTTTCCCAAAGCCGAACTACTTTCTTTTTTACCAAAAGAAGATTTACCAAAGGGTTATCGCTCCCTGAAGAAACCCGAACTCATTGCTTGCGCTACGGAGCATTTGAATCACCGAAAAATTATTAGCGCACTACGCCAGCTAGAAGATATTGTGTGCGTTAGTTACGAAGAACAAGTGGCAATGCTCCGCTTTCTGTATTTTGGCGATATTCATAGTGATATGACTCAATTTGTAGTGCGCGATCTGGGAATTATTAAGAATGAATTATTCAACGAAGATAAACTAAAGGCGGCTTACAAAACTCGCCGGGAAGCGGAAGACACGTTTAAAATGCTTCGGGTCTATCAGGATTTTAGAGTACTACGAGATGAAGTGGTTGCCCCAGCCGATGAGATTTATCAATGGTTTCAAAGTCGAAGCTTATCTCGCGAACAGTTTTGCGCTTTAGCTCTGCCTACCTTCGATCGACTTTCGCTTAAAATAGGAAAGCTACTAGAGCAGCAAAGCCATCCGAAGTTTGCGCTAGGAATGTATCACCAGACAGATAAGCCTCCAGCCCGGGAGCGACGGGTTCGCTTGTTACACAAACTGGGTTGTAAAGAAGAATCCATTGCGCTGTGCCAGTGTATAATGGAAAGTCCGCAAAATGCCGAAGAGCAATTTTTTGCAGAAGATTTTTATAACCGGATTGCCAAGAAAAAACGACGCAAGCAAGCCACCGATGTGCTGTACAGCAGCCCTAGCATTACGTTACCTACCGAAGTGCAAGGTTGTGTTGAATTAGGTGTACTGGAACATTATCAGGATCAAGGCTACGAGGGCGAGTTTACGGAAAACTACCTTTGGCGCGGATTCTTTGGACTACTATTCTGGGATATTATCTTTGATGAAGATTGCGAAGCTATTCATCATCCGTTTCAAGCTCGTCCCACTGACTTTTACACTCCTAACTTTCTGAAGAGACGAAAGCAGAAGCTAACTCAGCGATTAGCAGTCTTAGAGAAGCCCCGTCGCTTCAAAAAAATCATTCGCCACCACTACGAAACCAAGCTAGGAATGAGTAATCCTATGGTGGGTTGGCACGAATCGCTTTTGCCCTTGGTGGAACAATGCTATCAGCAGTTGGAAGCTAAGCAAATTGGGACGATTTTGATGGAGATGGCGAAAGATTTGAAGGAGAATAGTCGAGGATTTCCTGATTTATTTGTCTGGAACAAAAAAGAGTATTGCTTTATAGAAGTAAAATCGCCTAACGACCAGCTTTCAGCGCAACAGCTTTATTGGCTTAATTTCTTTCAGAAGCAGAAAGTGTCAGCCCAGGTACTTCGGGTAAAATGGGAAGAAGGGAAAGTGATTGATGAATAATTAACTAATGACAATTTCGCGTTCAACAATTCAATCACTCAATTATTCAGTGGAATGTCGGCTATGAACCGTGAACTATCAGCTATTAGTGTAAGTCCCAGCTTCGGTACTCACTCCCTTTAGCGGTACGCAACCGGATAGTTACTTCGTCGCCGTAGTTACGATTGATATCAGATAGCAACGCTACTAACTCAGTCTCATCACCCCGATAATTCATTAAGAATGTAAAAGGAGAGACATCGCCAGTGACTGTTTTCGGACTTACTTTACCAGAAGCATCTACTTCAAAGAAACCATAATCACCTTTGTCAAATTTATCCTGCGTAGCTCCCAGCTTGGAAAGTTGATTAACGAAAGAGTTGGTAATATTGTCACTGCGCTTATCTAAAAATTGAACACTACCCCAGAGCGCATTTTTAGGAATACGTTGCAATTGAATTGTCTGGAGGTTCATTCCTGCTTCAGCATTCAACACTAATTGGTATGATTCAGGCGTGACATTTAGCATTCCGGTGTTAGTGATACCCTCACCAATTTGCAGACTAAACTCATACTCACCAATATTTAATGATCCTACATTAACGAAGGCCGAGGCTGGCCCCATTGCTTTCAGGCAAGCAGCAGGTTCTTCAACTTCGTTCAGCCGAATAGCCAACCCGCTGTTTTCCTGCTGAAAGTTATAACTAATCCGGTGATTGATGCAACCAAAATCGCGGGAAGTAAAGAATTTAAACATTAACGATCGTTGGTCACCCTCCAAGTACTCCTTCATTTCCACATCTACTTCAGTACCAAGCGTATTGATAGCTTCATCCGCCGATTCTTCACAGGCGAATAATCCTACTAAACAGAAAATTAGGGCTCGCAGGGTTAGTTTCATACTAAAGATTAAATTGGGGCGCCAGCTAAAAAAATTCTTGAAAACAGATCGTTTCTCTTGTAACGCGAATACTTAGCGATAATTATAAAAATGGATCAGTTTTTTCTCTTATGCAAGCTAACGGATTTGATGGTAAAAAAATAAATATTCCTTGATAAAATTAGCTGTTTTTTTGCATTCTTCCAAGGCTGCCCCTTAAATGCATCGTAACCCATTATCAGCTAGTATCTCCGCTCCAACATTTGTACTTTACCAGCCACTTTATTACTAACTCTATAATCTTAATACTATGGAATATACTTGGCGTTGGTACGGTCCCGCCGATCCAGTTGCACTTGATGACATCCGGCAAGCTGGAGCCACTGGAATTGTTACCGCCCTTCACGACATTGCTGCCGGACAGGTATGGACTAACGAAGCAATTGCTGAACGCAAAAAATTGATAGAAGATGCTCCTCAGCGTAGCACCTTGCGCTGGTCGGTAGTAGAAAGCGTTCCGGTAACTGAAGCCATTAAGATTGGTAATGAAAATAGAGATCGGGACATTGCTGTATTTCAAGAATGTATTCACAACCTAGGGACTAACAATATTCAAACGGTTTGTTATAATTTCATGCCGGTGCTTGATTGGACTAGGACTGACCTGGATTACCACCAACCCGACGGGTCTACAGCACTACGATTCGACCAAACAGCCTTTGCGGCTTTTGATCTTTATATCTTGCAACGACCCGGTGCCAAACAAGAGTATTCTGAGGCTGAACAACAGCAAGCCAAACAATACGCCGATCAGTTAGACGAACAGCGAGCGCAGCAGCTCCAGCAAAATATTATTGCAGGTTTACCTGGTTCGGATAAAGATTATAGCCTACAAGAGTTTCAGGAAGTACTGGATCAGTACCAATCTATTGATGAGGCGCAGTTGCGGAAGAACTTGCAGTATTTTCTGGAGAAAGTAATTCCGGTAGCCGAGGAAGCTGGGGTCAATATGGCTATCCACCCCGATGATCCACCTCGCCCTTTACTAGGTCTACCTCGGGTGGTGAGTACTGAAGCCGATGCTCATAATTTGCTAGCTATGGTAGATTCACCCAATAACGGACTCACCTTTTGTACTGGCTCATACGGAGCTCGCCCCGATAATGACTTGACAGGAATGATAGAGCGATTGGGAAATCACATTCACTTTCTTCACCTTCGTAGTGTGCAGCGAGAAAGCAATGATGTGAACGGCAGTTTCTACGAAGCCAATCATTTGGAAGGTAGTGCCAATCTGGTGAATGTAGTAAAAGCCGCGGTAGCATTAGAAAAAGAACAACGGGCAAAAGGTATAAGTGATCCCATTCCAATGCGGCCCGATCATGGTCATAAGATGTTGGATGATTTACACAAAAAAACCAACCCAGGGTATTCCGCCATAGGCCGTCTCAGAGGTTTAGCCGAACTTCGGGGTGTTGAAGCTACCCTAAAAGGCAATAGTTAATTTATATATAGTAATTATTTAAGACACTCTCTCTAAGATACTGATTGCCAAATATTTATCCTCATATAATAATCTCAGAGATTAATAGCTAGCAGCCATAATTTTAGACTGTAGCGCAAACCAAGTGCCCTTGATAAAAGGCATTTTAGGCACTGAATTCATGATCGCGAAATCTTCCCCCAAATGAGTATCTTCATCTAAAAAGCGAAGTACCCGTGCTGGGGGATTCTTTTTAAATAGGTCAGCAAAGGCTTTACCTGCCGGATAAAAGTTGCGTGCCATCACATTCAGTAGCACACTATCAAACAGGTGAAAACGCTTGTTGCTGAACCTATCCGCAGAGATTTTACCGGTAGTAGTCAGTTGCTTTACGAGCTGTTGACTATCTCGCTGGATACGTTGAAAAGTATAACCGGTAGATGCTTTGGTAGCTCCCCCTGCCGTACCAATCCGAATAATCCGTTTACCTTGCTCGCTTGGATAGGTCATGTCCGTCATGGGTATCACGCCAAACTCCCCATGCATCACTTGATAGTCTGAATCAGTTAGGCCAAGGTATTCGGACATGTATCGCTGAAGTTCTTGCTCGTATTTTTCTGAATCTAATAGCTGAGCTGAGAAGACAGTGTACTCCACCAAAGCCGTTTGTTCATCTGTTGGTAGCACGTACATAAAGCGACAGTCGCCCTGTTGGTCAATTCTAAAATCCATCAGCGTGGCCTCCTG
>CAKZPJ010000649.1 GCA_937138955.1 uncultured Flammeovirgaceae bacterium
CCTGTGGAACTGTTGTGGGCCACTTGTAAGCCAGCTACCCGGCCTGACAAATTATTTACAACACTTTGGTTAGGCACTTGGGCCAGCTCCTCTCCGCCCACTTCCTGTACGGAATAGCCCAAGGCTTTCTTTTCACGTTCCAGGCCAAAAGCGGTCACTACCACTTCTGAGAGCTGCTCCACATTAGCCGACATACCTACATTAATAGTTAATTGATTACCAATTTCAACCTCTTTTGTTTCTAAGCCGATAAAAGAGAAAACTAGCACTTCGGCATCAGGACTTACAGCTAAAGTGTATTCACCGTTAATATCAGTTATCGTACCAACCGTAGTTCCTTTTACGACAACATTTACTCCAGGCAAGTCTTCGTTTCTTTCGGCAGAAGTGACTTTTCCCGTTAGCGTTCGATCTTGTGCCCATACATTGGCCGACAGTAAGATTGCCATTATACCCCAACCAAACCCAACGCGGAGTAGGGCAGGATAACCAGCAATAGTTGTAAAATTAATCCTCATAGTTTAGCAATTATAGTGAGTAATAGATTTTTAGATAAAAAAGAATCAAATATTATTCAGAATATTATATCGTTAAAAATAAATAAAACAGTATAATATCCTATCAATTACTTATCTGCCAAATCTAAAGGAATATATTTCTAATTTCAAAACTTAATTTTGAAATTACCGTTATGAGCCAAACTAAAATGTATATTTTATAATAATTACCGAATATTAGCTAAACACCTACACGTATTATAGATAATTTAAAAAAATTAGCCTCTATTATTGAAGATTCTTCAACAAAAAAAATATCAGCTTTTGGTAAGAATTTTAATTAAAGATTAAGTTGCTGTCTTTAACATTAACAACAAGGAACAAAGGGGACGAAGGAAAAAGAAAGGTGAGGATGGTAACTGTGTCATTAAGATAACTATTCTTCAGGGTATCGAAGCTTAGAGAAACTTCTAGAAGAATTTACCAATCAAAATTGTAAGTAATATAACAATGATTAACGCGGGTAGCATATTCGTGATACGAAGTGATTTTATTTCTAGCAGGTTAATACCTAACCCTATTATAATTACCCCACCGGTAGCCGACATTTGATTAATAACTGTTTCTGATATAAAAGGCTGAAGCCATTCAGCCGATAATGTGATAGAAGACTGAAAAATCAATAGTGGTAGTGCGGCAAATAGCACCCCAATGCCGTAGGTAGATGCCAGTACCATTGATGAGAAGCCATCTAACATAGATTTCGTATAAATCAACGAGGGGTCATTATTTAAGCCTTCTTCAAGTGCGCCTACAATAGTGAGAGAACCTACGCAGAATAAAAGAAAAGCCGTAATTAGCCCTTCAGTAAACTTTTCATTACCTACGTTGATTTTGGATTTAATAGTATCACCCAGCCTAATGAAACGATCGTGCAGCTTAAGTCCCTCCCCTAACGCTCCGCCTATAAGAATACTGAAAATGAGCACTAGAATATTTTGAACTTGTAGTGCCATCTGCATTCCAATCAATAACGTACACAAACCTATTCCGTGAAAGCTAATCTCTCGGATTTTAGGTGGAAACCGACTTTGCAGGAGCAACCCCGCTGTGCTTCCGGCAATAACGGCTAGTGTATTAATCAGGGTTCCAGTAGGTAGCATTTTAAGTGTTCAAGTGCTCAAATCTATTGTATTTACTTGAATACCCGAACACATAAACATAATTTTAGCTCTCCCGGTAAAATACTCGTTTCACCCGTTCACCAATATTGGTTAGAATCTCGTAGGGAATGGTATCAATTTTCTGAGCTAAGCTTTCCACCGAATTCTCTGAACCAAATACAATCACTTCATCACCTTCCTGCGCCGCAACTCCGGTAATGTCAACCATAGTCATATCCATGCATACGCTTCCAATAGACGAAGCCCACTTCCCATTTACCATCATTTGAATATTACCATTACCAAACCCACGATCTAAACCGTCGGCGTAGCCAATGGCAACCGTGGCAATAGTCATATCTCGGTCGGCAACCCCTCGTCGTCCGTAGCCTACTGTTTTTCCTTTTTTTACGTGCTTGATTTGGGAGATCACGGTTTTAAGTGTTCCTACCGTTTGTAATTGTGACGGCTCCTGCCCCAAGGAATCAACCCCGTATAAACCAATACCCAAACGAACCATCTCAAACTGGTACTGAGGAAAGCGACTAATTCCGGCTGAATTTAAGATATGGCGCATCGGCCGATAGCCCAAACTATCAACGATTTGCTTGTAGCCCTGCTTAAACTGTTGAATTTGCTGCTGGGTAAACGCATCGTGTTTAGCTTCATCAGCGGCGGCTAGATGACTGAGTACGCTACCTACTTTTAGCTGGTGCTGCTTCAATAGACGAATTAGCTGAGGGATTTCATCAGGAGTAAAACCCAAACGATGCATCCCGGTATCTAGCATTAGATGAATTGGGAGGCGTTTCGCTGGATCATTTAAATAAGCTACAAATTGATTAAACAGTCTAGCATTATATATTTCGGGCTCAAGCTGGTAAGTCAGCATTGTCTCAAAGACTTCGGGGGCCGGATTAAGAACCAGAATCGGGGTACGGATACCGTGTTCGCGTAACCGCACTCCTTCATCGGCATAAGCCACTCCAAGATAATCTACCTGATGAAATTGTAACAGATTAGCAATCTCAAATGCTGATCCACCGTAAGAAAAAGCTTTTACCATTACCATTACTTTTGTAGCTGGTGCCAGCTTACTGCGGTATTGATTAAGATTGTGCGTGATTGCATCTAAGTTAACCTCCAGCACCGTACTGTGAATCTTTTGCTGCAATCGGCGGACAATCCGCTCAAAGTGAAAGATCCGAGCTCCCTTGACTAAGATACTTTCCTGAAGAAATTGATCGGGAGAGAAAGCTTCAAGAAATGCTTCGGTACTAGGAAAAAAACTAGCTTCAGTAAATGTTGACTGGAGTTGACTTTGCTGTTGATAAATTTCTGGACCGATACCAATCAGTCGGGTGATACCCTTTTGGGACAGTAGATCCGCTACTTTTTGGTACAAAACTGGCGCACTTTCTCCGCTTTGTACAATATCCGATAGTACAACGGTATACTTTGTATTCTGCGACTGTTGCTTCAAAAAGTCTAGAGCTAATTGTAAGCTAACTAGGTCATTACTATAGCTATCATCTACCAAGTAGCAGTGATTGATGCCTTGCTTCCACTCCAAGCGCATGGAGACCGGACGTAAATGCTGAAGCGTATCTCGCCACTTTTCTAGATCATACTGATAATGAATACCAAAAATTAACGCATGCGTAATATTTTCCAGCGAAGCTTCATCCCGAAAAGGCACCACAAAAACCCAATGCTGTTGACTAGCCGGCTCCCTGACTATTACTTCCGTATCAGCTTGATTCTTGTTCCACTGTACATAATATTTAGCCAGCTTATCAGAATCCGAAGACCATGCGCAGAGTTTTTCTTCCGCATATTTTGTCTTTAGAACTTCGTCAATCAACGAATAATCTTGACGGTAGATGACTAATTCAGCAGCAGCAAATAGTACAGCTTTCTCCTCAACTTTCTGTTTTCGGCTATCAAACCCTTCGTCGTGCGGTGGGCCGATGTTAGTAAATATTCCGACAGTAGGATGTAGAACACTTGATAACTGTTTCATCTCCCCTACCTTCGAAATTCCTGCTTCAAATACCCCAATCGTATGGGAGTTATCAATCGTCCAGACCGATAGCGGCACACCAATCTGAGAGTTATAGCTCTTCGGATTCCTAACAACTCGCTCAGTTACCAGCAATAGTTGACTAAGCCACTCCTTGACAATGGTTTTACCATTACTCCCGGTAATCCCTACTATTGGAACAAAGAACTGCTGACGATGGCGAGCTACCATTTGTTGTAAAGCCGTTACTGAATCAGGCACAACTAGTATATTAGCTTCAGGAAGATGTTCTTTTGGTGGCTCTTCCACCACAAACTGCCGAACACCCCACTTGTAAAGCTTTTCAACATACTGATGTCCATCGTGTCGTTCTCCCTTGATGGCAAAAAACAGCGAAGCCTCGTTCTGAATACCACTACGACTATCGGTAAGTAGATACTGAATCGAGGCGTTTGGTCGAGGATTTTGAAAGATATTCCCTTGAGCGATAGCGGTAAGTTCAGCGAAAGTTGTCATCGTATTTTATCTAAAACGTAATATCCAATAATTAGATTTTTCTTGATTAACCGTTACCCCTCATAACTGTCCGAATCTGAACAATCATGTTCGCATCCGCACATTTTAGAAGCACAAATTATTTACAAACCACTGATAATCAAATACTTAAAATGTGGCATCTTACTTGAAAATAGGTTATCACTGAGAAACTAAAACATAATAATTATGAAATTAATCCAACTTACCTTAGGCCTATCACTGGCCATTTTAATTACCTTAGTTTCAGCCAAACCGGCTGACCAAGACCCTTACCTATCTAAAACATTCACGATGGACGGAAGAGGCGACCTCATGGTTCGTACCTCCGGTGGCAGCATTGAAGTAACCGGACAGAGCGGTAACCGAGTGGAAGTTGATATGTACGTAAAAAAGAATGGCTCCTGGGGCGGCTGGTTCAGCAGCGATGACGATATTGAAGATTTAGCCGAATACCTAGATGATTACGACATTGACATCAGCCAAAATGGTAATGAAATTATTGCTTCGGCTAAGCGTAAAGGTAGCGGGTGGGGCAACAATAAACTTAGCATTTCCTTTAAAATTCGAGTACCGGAAGATATGTCAACCGATTTATCTACCAGCGGCGGTTCTATTGCCGTAGCGAATGTAAGCGGAAGCCACGACGTAAGCACCAGCGGGGGTAGCCTTAACTTTGAAGATATAACGGGTACCACTGAAGCTCGCACTTCGGGCGGTAGTATTAATGTGGAAGATTATAGCGGAATAATGGATGCTAAAACCAGTGGAGGTTCTATCCGAGTACGCGATTCGGAAGGACAAATTGCAGTGAATACTTCGGGAGGAGGAATTACGATTGACGATGTGCGCGGTAGCGTAGAGGCTTGCACCAGCGGCGGTAGCATCAAAGCCGATATACAATCATTGGAAGATGAACTTACCCTCAAAACTAGTGGAGGAAGTATTAACGCTACGATTCCGGCAGGCTTAGGATTAGATTTGGATTTAGCGGGAAATCGGGTCAATACTGAGCTACAAAACTTTTCGGGAAAGTCAGAGAAGAATAGCATTCAGGGTAGCATGAACGGCGGTGGTATCAACGTAACCATGCGAACCTCTGGGGGCTCCGTGAACTTAGATTACCATTCGGGAAGCTAATTTTTCAATAATTTTCATATTACAGAAAGGAGGCTCGTCGGCCTCCTTTTTTTTGATTTATTCTATTGAGTACAAAGTAAGGAATAGCCTTCTCTAGCATAGCATCTCCATAAGTTTCTCATCTTTTTTGTTGCCAACTGTTTATTCAAAATTAGGTGAGATGTCAAGTTCTCAGAAAATCACTCCAGTAACATTATTACTCGTAATCAGTGTATTATTTTTTGTTGACGTTAGTCAGGCTCAAAATGACAGCACTCGGCAGATTTTTAACCAAGCAGACTCTGCTGATTTACTGCTTTTGCCTAAAAGAATTTCCCAGCAAGCGTTGGCCACTGAAACTGTCTCTGGCAAAAGGTTACCCGCTCTTTCTAATCTACCGTTAGGACATATTCTGCAAGGACAAGCCGCCGGAATATGGTCTATGCAAACGTCAGCCCAACCAGCGGGGTTGACATCACTTTGGATTCGGGGGTACAACTCTAGCAATGCCGATAATCAACCACTTATTGTTTTGGATGGGATGCCACTGTACAACAATCAACCCTTTATCGAGGTATCTCGAGTTGACCCTCTAAGTTTGCTAAACCCGCATGATATTGCTTCTATTGAGATTATTAAAGACGGAAGTGCCGCCCGATACGGATTTCGAGGATTTAATGGAGTCATATTGATAAATACACGAAAGGGGAAAAAAGGTAGCTTTAATGTAAATTTTGACAACAAAATAGGTTTTCAAACCTCAAGAAGGTTGCTTCCTCTGATGAATGCTCAAGAATATGGACGTTACCTGAACGAAATTTTTCAGGAAGATTCCGTAATATTTACTGATGAAGAAATTCAGGCACTAGGTGAAGGCACTAATTGGCAAAAAGAAATATTTGATATCGCCCCGGTATTGCAAAACCATTTATCAATTAGTGGCAATACTCGAAAAATTCAGTACTATCTATCGGGCAGCTACTTGAATCAGCAAGGTATAGTTAAAAATTCTGATTTTAAGCGTTACACATTTTTAGGCAATATGACTTATCATATTACTAAACGATTATCTATCACTTCTCAGATTAATCATGCACAAGCGCACTCTCTGTTAACTCCTAAAGAGGTAATAAGGCATACACTTTCATTTTCACCTACTATCTCAGTCAGAGATTCTTTAGGAAACTATACATCAAATAAACCATTCAACTACGGTTTCGAAGAAAATCCTATGGAGCTAATAGACAGGGTTGATAATCAGCTCCAGTCTTCGCAATTGTTCAGAAAAGCAACTATCTCCTACCGACTGTTAGACTCACTTTTTGTTAAAGTAAGTGCCAGTAAGAATACGACCGAAAGTAT
>CAKZPJ010000650.1 GCA_937138955.1 uncultured Flammeovirgaceae bacterium
CTGCCACTCAACAAAGGCATGTTCTTGCAGTTTCTGGCGAAACTTGTCTGGTGAGAAAAAATAATAGTCATGCTCATGAATTTCGCTACCTCGCTGCTCTCGGGTAGTTGCTGATACCGAAAACGAAAGATTAGAATTGGTAGCTAAAAGGTAATGAACTAAAGTGGTCTTTCCCGAGCCGGAAGGAGCCGAAAAGATAATAGCTTTGCCCTGAAAAGGCGGCATCTACACTATGTTTTGGGGATTTACGTGCTTACGAATATTGTTAAGTAACCCTTCTGGGGCAGCAAAACGACCTAATTTCGCTCTTAACGCTTCACGGAAAGCTTTCTCTTTATTATAGCAATCTACCACCTCTGGCCAGTTAACAGAATACTGATGAAAGAAGTCAGAATCTTCAATAGAAGCTTGGCTATCGAGCACCAATGGTAGTATCTCCATACAACGGGAATAGTGGGGCGAGTCCTTAGGTAACATAGGCGTACAGCATTAAGTTAAAAGATTAAAAAATTTGCTTACATATATATGATCAAGGTTCAAAAAGTACTTAACCTTGGTATCCCATAGATTCGGCGTACGACTTCAGCTTTTCTTTCAAGAGATTACGAGCGCGGTGAAGGCGCGAACGAACTGTTCCGATCGGAATATCCAGAATCTTAGCCATCTCCTCGTAAGTAAACCCTTCTAAATCACACAGGATAATCACTGTTCGGAAGTCAACCGCTAAAGTGTTAAGCGCATTGGAAACTTCATCTCCAATCATATCTTGAACAGCTTCTACTCTCAAATCAGTAGTGATGCTTGCATCTACATCTTCTGAGTTGTAATACGTTTCAACTTCCTGATAATCAACTTTAGACGGCTCTTTGCTCTTCTTTCTAAAGTCATTAATGAAGCTATTCTTCAATATGCGGAACAGCCACGCTTTGGCATTAGTTCCTCGCTGAAAGGAATCAATAAATCGGAAAGCTTTCAGATACGTTTCCTGCACTAAGTCCTTTGCGTCATCTTCATCAAAGGTGAGACGATACGCAAAATTGTACATAGAGTCTATCTGAGGGAGAAACTCATTATCAAAAATATCTATCTTTTCTGATTCAGAATACTGGTTACGACGAGTCTCCACAACTTCTTCGGTTGGTTCATTCTCTTGAACCGCTTGGCTCTCAGTATTTTGCAATTTTTCGTTATTATCCGCCATAGTTATACTTAATTGTATGGTAGTCTTTCTTTTATATTAACTAAGCCAAGCCCGTAATGTTATTGCAATTATTAATAACTTTGCGCCTGACTTAAACTTATTATATACGTAGATTTTTTAAAAAAGATACTTACTGTTTGTTATGTTACAGCGAATTCAATCATTATTTCTTTTAGGGGTTGCCATTTGTATGGGGTTACTATTACTGGTCAACATCTGGGAAGAAACTATTATCGAGCAACAGAAAGTTTTAGTATTAGATGCTTACGCCATTGAATCAGTATCTATGACCGATGAAACCGGAGAAACTGTAGTTGCCCAAAGTGCCTGGCCTATTGCGGTGCTGGCTACCTTGGCGATGGCTACCGCCTTTTTTGAGATTTTTCGCTACCGTAGTCGCTTGTTTCAAATCAAACTAGGGTTACTTAATTCATTACTCATCGGTGGCACCTTGGCTGCCATTGTTTACTTCAGCTTTGAGGGCGAAGAGTTATCGGCCAACGCCGTACAGGGCGACTACGAGTTTGGGCTTTACTTACCTGCGGTGGCAATGGTTCTAAACCTTCTCTCCAACCGATTTATTCGTCGTGATGAAATGCTCGTTCGCTCGGCAGATCGACTGAGGTAATATGGCAGTCTCAAACAAATGAAAAAGTTTAAATCTAATACTTTCAAAAAAGGAGATTCAATAAGAGGGCTTCCATTTGATCTTGAGAAATACGAACTTATTGGCTTTCCTATTAATGATTTAGATAATGTAATAGACTCGTTTTCCGATATTATTGAAACTATTAAGTAGACTGATAACCTGAGAACAATGGTTATTGAATCCTAGCAGATAACCGATTACTATCAACACCATATTCTATTATTTCTGTTGGATTTCAATCGCCATAAATCTCCAGATTATATACCTCAATACGAACTATCGCCTAACAGTTTTACGGAATGTACACGGATGTTGAATAAGATACTAAATGATCAAAGAGATAGAAAGCCTAATTTAGCTCCACCAAGTATACAGCTTCCAAATAGTTTATTTAGCTATCTTTTTGATAACCAAGAGCGATTTACTAGGGCGGTTGACATATGGGCTAACAAGAGATTATAAGACTATTTTCAAGCCAATAGAGGCACTTGAGAAGGGCGATGCCGAAGCATCAGCCGCCAAAAGTAACGCGTAGTGGTTTGAAAAGAGGCCAGAATCGCTGTTCAAGTTTATATGTCAACACGCCCTAGAAGAGATAATAAAAGTAGAAAGGGAATTTTGCGCTCTAAATCCAGAATATGATTCCAATGCAATGTGGATCCGAGGGCATTCAAGGGGTTTTGCAAATGAATCACTCTAATCTGTTGATGGAAAAAACTAGAGCGATGCTCGAGTATCAACAGTGAATGGTTTGAGAAAGCAGATAAGTTGAATAAAGCTCGTAACCTCGGTGCTCATGTTGT
Organism: uncultured Flammeovirgaceae bacterium; assembly: GCA_937138955.1. Lineage (GTDB taxonomy): Bacteria > Bacteroidota > Bacteroidia > Cytophagales > Cyclobacteriaceae > Tunicatimonas. The sequence continues at coordinate 2,654 of CAKZPJ010000650.1, forward strand.
AAGTCATGAGAGGTATACCAAGTATTCGGAATAAATGGAAAAAACAGGATAGAAAAACTGCGGAAGGAAATACTCAGTTGTTTAGAATTCTTATTAAACCCTGAGCATAGTGTTTAGCATAATTATTTCGGCAGAAGCTGTCATATTCAACTTTTTCAAATACGGCAAATTTTTGTATTCTCACACCACTGACAAAGTGTCACATTTTTACCGCTTGGAACGTATTTTGGGATAGACTTTAGCAAAATATCTGTATACCCCAAAACCTTAACATAGCATGGTAGAAGAAAAAGGAACCATCTCGATCAATACCGAGAATATCTTTCCAATCATTAAGAAGTTTCTCTATTCCGATCACGAAATTTTCTTGCGAGAACTTGTCTCCAACGCGGTAGATGCCACGCAGAAAATTAAGCGACTAGCCGCCATTGGTGAATACAAAGAAGAATTAGGTGATCTGAAAGTGAAGATCACAATTAACGAAAAGACAAAAACCCTCACCGTGAGTGATAACGGCATCGGAATGACTGATGAGGAGGTTAAGAAATACATCAACCAGATTGCTTTCTCAGGAGCCACTGAGTTTGTAGAGAAGTATAAAGACAAAGGCGAAGAGAACCAGATTATTGGAAACTTCGGTCTAGGATTTTACTCGTCCTTCATGGTCGCTGATAAAGTAGACCTAATCACTAAATCGCATCAGGAAGGCAGCGAAGCCGTACAGTGGACTTGTGACGGAAGTACCGAGTTTGAAATTACCTCAGCCGTTCGGAAAACCCGAGGTACCGATGTGGTGCTTTATCTGAATGAGGATTCTGAAGAATTTTTAGAGAAAGCTCGGGTTCAGGGAATTCTGGATAAATACTGCAAATTTTTACCAATCGAAGTTGAGTTCGACGAAAAAGTAGTTAACAATCCTAACCCTATCTGGACAAAGTCTCCTTCCGATCTGAAGGATGAAGACTATCTAGCTTTCTATAAAGAACTGTATCCTTTCTCCGAAGATCCACTATTCTGGATTCACCTCAACGTGGACTACCCGTTTAACCTGACAGGCGTTCTGTACTTCCCGAAGATTAAGAACGACCTGGAGATGAATCGTAACAAGATTCAGCTCTATTCTCGTCAGGTGTTTATCACTGATGAGGTAAAAGACGTAGTACCCGAGTTCTTAATGCTGTTGCACGGAATCATTGATTCACCCGATATTCCGCTGAATGTGTCGCGCAGTTACTTACAGTCGGACAGCAACGTCAAGAAAATTAACGCGCACATCACCAAAAAGGTAGCTGACAAGCTAAATGAGCTTTTCAAAAAAGACCGCAAGGCTTACGAAGAGAAGTTTGACAACATTGGCCTATTTGTCAAGTACGGAATGATTTCCGAAGATAAGTTCTACGAAAAAGCGCTGAAATTCGCACTATTAAAAAATACCGAAGGTGAGTATGCTACGTTTGATGAATACCGCGAGAAAGTAGCTCCCAACCAAACCGATAAGGATGGCAACTTAGTCTATTTGTACACCACTGATCCGGGGAAGCAAGACACGTTTATTCAATCAGCCAGAAAGCGTTCCTACGATGTGATTCAACTCGATGGCCCGATCGATAGTCACTTCATCAATATGCTGGAGCAAAAGCTGGAGAAGACCAGCCTAAAGCGGGTAGATGCAGATATTGCTGATAAGTTGGTAGAGAAAGATGAAACGATAGACAGCGTTCTTTCTGATAAGGAAAAAGATACGGTGAAGGCGGTTTACGAAAAAGTGCTAGATAGCAAAAGTATGACAGTTTCGGTAGAATCCCTTTCGCCGGATGAATTGCCCGTGACCATTACATTACCTGAGTTTATGCGCCGAATGAAAGATATGGCAGCTACTGGCGGTGGTGGTTACGCTATGATGGGTCAGATGCCCGATCAATACAGCGTAGCAGTAAATGCTAATCATCCGCTTACCAAGAAAATTTTGGAAGAAAGTGACGAAAGTGCAAAGGATCAACTTGCTAAGCAAGCAGTAGATTTAGCAAAATTATCGCAAAATATGTTAACCGGTTCTGATCTAACCAGCTTTATTCAACGCTCGGTAGAGATGACTGCCCAGTAGCATTTATCTAATTTATTCTCTTAAGCCTGTTTGTTTATCAGACAGGCTTTTTTAATGCCTTTTCTCAAGGCTACACCTTTTTGTTACAGAACAAGTTATCTATCTAACCTTGTCCATCAGCGAGCATGATTCTTATGCACTGGCACTTTGCTTAAGTATTTTTTCTTATGCATGCATACTAAATTTAAAAAATCCCTATCTTTGAGATATTTTTAATACGAAGAAGTTTTTTACCATCTTTATTGGTAAGTCTTTAACGATCACCTAACGATGAGACAAATTCTATACCTAGCAAGCATAACCTTGCTTATCCACCTATTACTCAGTACCTCAGTACTTGCTCAATCTACTACAATTAGTGGTCAGGTTTTAGATGCAGGAAATGCCGAGCCTTTAGTGGGAGTAAATATTTTAGTAAAAGGAAAAGTAGTGGGAACTGTCACTAATACTGACGGAAACTTTTCTCTCACGGTTAACGATCCCCCTCCGTTTACCCTCTTGATTTCTAGCGTAGGCTACGCAACACAAGAAGTAGAAGTCACCCAAGCTACTGCTGATTTGAGTATTGAACTTACAGAGCAATCAATTTTAGGTCAGGAAGTTGTTGTTTCAGCCTCGCGGGTAGAAGAATCCATCTTAGAATCTCCGGTTTCTATTGAGAAAATGGATATTCGCGATGTGCAATCAGCCGCGGCTCCCAGTTTTTACGATCAAATCGCTAATCTAAAGGGTATTGATGTCAGTGCCCAAGGTCTGATTATTAAAACGGTAAATGTCCGAGGCTTTGGCGCTAATGGTAATACCCGAACGGTTCAGTTAATTGATGGAATTGATAATCAAGCCCCCGGCCTAAATTTCCCGGTAGGTAATGTGGTCGGTATTCCTGAGCTTGACTTAGAAAGTGTGGAGTTGCTCCCGGGGGCAGCTTCCGCTCTATACGGCCCGAATGCAATTAATGGTATTATTCTGATGCAGAGCAAAAGTCCGTTTGAGTATCAGGGGCTAAGTGCAACTGCCAAGTTAGGTGTAAACCATGTTGATGGGGAAGATGATGATCCGTCGCCCTACTATAACTTTGGATTACGCTACGCCAAAGCATTTAATAACAAATTCGCCTTTAAATTTAACGCCGAATACATACGCGCTGCTGATTTTCGCGGAGTAGACTATCGGGATCAAAGTGGTATTGTGGAGCGCAGTCCTGAAAATATTGACCCGAACAACCGAGCTGGGCGAAGAACCTACGATGGAGTGAATGTCTACGGCGATCCACTGCTTAATGTGGGAGTGCTAGGGCAAGGAACTGGGGCGGAAGCGTTGCTGCCATTGGATGAAAGTGGGAACTTTACGCCAACCGGATATACCGAATCTGAATTTGTAGGAAACACCACTGAAAGTTTAAAGCTAGGGGGTGCTCTACACTATCGTATCAACGACGAATTAGAAGCACTCATTCAATTTAACCACGGCTCGGGAAGCACTGTCTACACCGCTAACGACCGCTTTGTGCTGGATGGTTTATCTATTTGGACGGCTAAAGCCGAACTTCGAAGCAACAACTTCTTCTTACGCGGTTACCGTACCCAGGAAAACTCCGGCGATAGTTACGCCGCCAATACACTAGCCTCTCTAATCAACGTACAAACTACCATTCCGGCCTATGTAGGCGCATTTGCAGGGGCTAGGCTACAGGGGGAGTCGGTAGAGGAAGCCCACGGAACTGCCCGAGCAGTGAGCGACAACCTACGAGCGGCTAATTTAGTGAATGGTGAATACCAGCAACTGTACAACACGCTTCGCGACATTCCTATCTCTGAGGGCGGTGCTAAATTTCTGGATGAAACTAGCCTGACCCATTTTGAGGGCATGTATAATTTTGCCGACCAGATTGATTTTGCGGAAGTAGTGGTAGGGGCTAATTACCGCCGCTACGATTTATCTTCGGGGGGAACCCTGTTTGCACTGCAAGATAATGGCGAAGAGTTTGACATTAATGAATGGGGAGCTTACGTGCAGCTCTCTAAATCATTGGCTGACGATAAAATTGATTTAAGTGGCTCGGTTCGTTACGATAAGAACGAATACTTTGAAGGGCAGTTCTCGCCACGCCTATCAGGGGTATTTAAGGTTGCTAAAGGACACAACTTACGGGCTTCATTCCAGCGGGGTTTCCGTATTCCTACCACCCAAGACCAGTTTATTGATTTAGATGTAGTTACCCGCCGGTTGATTGGTAGTAACCCAGTTTTAGTAGATCGCTACAACTTTGAAAGTAATCAAGTATACTCTACTCAAAGTGTGCAGGCGTCTCAAGCTAACTTCGCTTCAACTGGAAATGTAGCTGAATCCGTTGGTTTACTAGACCCAATAGAATTTGAAGATTTCAAAACTGAGAAAGTAAACACGTATGAAATAGGTTACAAAGGGTTACTCAATAATAAGCTGCTCGTTGATGCTTACTACTACTACAGCTCTTACCGCGACTTCATTGCTGAGATTGACTTTACCCAAACCGTTACCAGCGAAGGTTTACCTCCCTACGCTGGCGAAGCAAACCCCGAAGGAATTGTCCAGCAAACAGTAGCGACTCAGCGTTTTGGATATGACATTAATACCGACGGAACGGTAGACGCTCACGGATTTGCCGTTGGTTTAGATTACTCTTTAGCAAAAGGGTACTCACTGGGCGGTAACGTAGTATTCAATCAGCTTCTAGACCAGGAAGATTTAATCCGACAAGGGTTTCGGGCAGCGTATAATACTCCTGAGTGGCGGTATAACATCAAATTTGCTAACCGAAAACTTACCGATAACATTGGATTTAATTTGGTTTGGCGTTGGCAGGATGCCTTCCTCTGGGAATCATCATTCGGCCAAGGTATAATCCCAGCTTTTCAAACTTTAGATGCCCAAGTGAGCTATAAACTACCTTCGCTAAAGTCGATCATAAAGATTGGTGGTTCCAATGTTCTTAACGAACGTTACACCACTTCGTTTGGCAATCCTCAAATGGGTGCTATCTACTACGTTTCCATCACCTTTGACGAATTTTTAAACTAAGAACTAATGAATACCCGATATATATTAGCTGGCTCTCTAGTTGGGTTACTGTGCTTTTCAGCTTGTAATACCGAAGATGAACTGATTGAGGAGAGACTAGAAAATAACCCTGATCCCAATGTCGAGCTAAGCGGCAGTCCGGGTTCGGTAGATTTCAGCAAGTACGTAGCGGTGGGTAACTCACTTACTGCCGGACTAATGGATGCTGCTTTGTACACCAAAGGTCAGCAGAACGCCTTTCCTAGCATTCTGGCTCAACAATTCCAGATTGAGGGCGTCGGTGGTGGCGAATTTAATCAGCCAGACATCAATTCTGACAACGGTTTCAATGTTTCTATCAACGAAATCCCACCGCAGGCTGGGGCACGTATTTTTGGTCGCTTCAAACTAGATTTGAGCATTCCTGGGCCGGTACCTACCGAAGGCGAACCCATTGGGCCGTATTCCGGTGATATTAGCCAGCTTAATAATTTTGGGATTCCCGGTATGCGGGCTATCGATGCGGTGGTTCCGGGTTATAGCTTATTTAATCCGTTTTTCGCTCGTATTACTGCTTCTTCTGCTAATTCGCTTGTTCAGCAAGCGGCAGCAGCGCAAGGCTCGTTTTTCACTGTGTGGCTCGGTGGAAACGATGTTCTAGCTTGGGCCAACTCTGGCGGCTCGGCTCCCGATGGCGAAATTGATCCACTAGCTCAGCTCACAAATCCTAGTACTTTAACGAATATAGATAATTTCACTACTGCTTATTCAGCCATCATCAACGCCATGCTATCGGTTCCTGATGCTCAAGGAGTTGCCATTAATATCCCCCCAATTACGCTACTGCCGTTCTACCGAGCAGTTCCCTATAATCCTATTGCTTTAGATCAGGCTAATGCTGATGCACTGAATGGCGGTTACCAAGATTACAATGACGGATTAGATGCAGCGGTAGCTCAACAAGTAATTACTGCCGAGGAAGCAGCTCAAAGGAAGATAATGCTTTCAGCGGGCGCGGGAAACCCTATTGTAATTATTGATGAAGACCTTAGCGACATAACTATTATCACTAACGCAGATGGAAGCACAACTACGCTTCCTAAACTGCGCCAGTCTACTCCCAATGATCTGTTGCTCTTCCCGATTGCTACTCGTTTGGGACAAGATTTAGGTAATGGTGCTTACGGTTTGCAAGACCCGGCTACCGATGAGTTTGTGCTAACCCTCAATGAGCAGATTACCGTTAACACTCGCCTGGCTACCTTTAACGCTATTATCACCAACATTGTAGCTAGCACCGAAGGGCGAGTAGCCTTGTTAGATATTAATCCGGTATTTGCCAATATAGCCGGATTGACTCCTGAACAAGCTGCTCAACTCGGTATGAGTGCTGAAGCACAAGCCGCAGCCGATGGCACTTTAGGGTTACTTTTGGATGGCGTAAACTACCAACCGGACTTCTCTCCCAATGGCATTATTTCTACTGACGGCATCCACCCCAATCCCAAGGGGCACGCTATTGTAGCTAATGAAGTAATTCGGGTAATTAATGGGAATTTTGGAGCAAGTATTCCTCCGGTAAATCTATCTCCGTTTGGTACGGTAGAAATTGCACCTTGATGATATTATAATGCTTAGCGTTATTGTGTTATGGTTACATATTTTCATCTAACAAAATTCCTAAATACTAAGCACTATAACGCCACATCAAGCATTAGAAGCTACCCGCTCAGATAATTTTTGCTTGATGTCCTGCATGATAGGTTGGGCGTGTAGCTTACCATTCTCAATGAAGATTTTCTTGGTTTCTTCGCCCCCAATAACCGAACCACCTAAATAGATTCCCGGAATATTGCTTTCAAACGTATCTGAATTGATTTCAGGGATAAGCATTTCCCCGTTCAGGCGAATGCCTGCTTTTCGTAAAAACTTAGCATCAGGATGATAACCAATCATCAGAAAAACAAAATCAGCCGGAAGCGATTGGGTTTCTCCGGTTTGAAGATTCTTGATCTTCACCTCTTCTTCCGTAATTTCGGTTACCTCACTGTTAAAGTATGATTGTACTTCGCCCTTTTTAAGTCGATTTTCTAAGTCAGGAACAATCCAGTATTTAGCGGTCTTGTCAATCCCATCAAAAATGTGAACCAGCGTCACATTCACTCCATTGCGATACAAGTCCAGTGCAGTTTCTACCGCCGAGTTGGCACCGCCTACCACTACCGCGTTCGTACCGGTGTAACGGTAAGGCTCATCGTAGTAGTGAATTACGTGCGATAAGCCTTCTCCTGGTACGTCTAGCTCCCGCGGAATATCGTAGTAACCAATCGCCAATACTACTTTCTTCGTCCGGTACGTACCCTGATTCGTCTGTAAAATAAACAATCCATCACTCTGCTCAATATTTTCTACCGCCGTAAAAATATGCACGTTGAGGTTAAAGTGATCTACCACCTTACGATAGTACTTTAGTGCTTCTACCCGACTCGGGCGAAGATTTAGCGAAGTAAAGGGAACGTCGCCAATAGCGATATTATCGGCGCTAGAAAAGAAACTCATATCTACCGGATAGCGCCGGATTGATTCGGTAATACTTCCTTTATCAAGCACGGCGTAGGTGAGTCCCTGACGCTGAGCTTCAATACCACAAGACAATCCACAAGGCCCCGCCCCTACGATGAGCACATCGTATATTTTCATAAATTCAAACAGTTTAAGTAGAAGAATGATTGAATTTCGGAATGAGTGAATGACAATTAATATTTCATTCCTCTACTCACTCATGCTATCATTCATTTTGCATTTGCAAAGGTACAACAATACCATTTACGAAGCTGTTCAATAGAATGTTTATCTAACTACTGGGTGACCATTTTTCGGGGTAAAAACTCGGTATTCAGTAGCTCTTCGCTTATCTCCCACAAACGCTTAGCGTTGTAGCTACTAGAGGCCTCTTTGTTAGGGTTAGTTACTTTTTTATCCTTGAAATATCGTCCAGTTGCTGTAAACCCCTCCTCGCTAGTAGCTAAATAAATACTAGTTTCTGCGCCTTTCTCTTCACTAACCATGAACGGACGAGCTAACTTCATAACTACTCCAAAAAAGCTTGATACTCCCCCACCAAAGTTGCTAGCTACTGCCCCCGGATGTAACGAATTTGTTACCACATGAGCCGGAAGCCGCTGGCTTAGTTCCCGGGTAAATAAAATATTACACAGCTTTGATGAGCAGTAGGCTTTCAATCCATTGTACTTGCGATTTTCGTATTGTAAGTCTTTAAGATCGAAGCTGGCGAAACGGTGCGCTTCAGAAGACACATTAATAATATTTCCTCGCTCACTCGCCAGAACCTTATCTAATAGCAGTTGGGTTAGCAGAAAAGGAGCTAAATGGTTCACGCCGAAGGTCATCTCAAAGCCATCGTCGGTAGTTGATCGGGTATTATCCGTCATTAGTCCGGCATTGTTGACCAACAGATCAATCTTATGATAATCTTGATTAATATTTTCGGCAACTGAGCGTATTTGCTGGGTGGAAGCTAGGTCAGCTAATACAATATCTACTCGGCTATGACCGCACACTCGCAAAATGCCTTCTTTCGCGCGCTCGGCTTTTTCTTCGTTGCGGCAAAGCATCACTACGTGAGCTCCTTGTTTAGCTAATTCTCGGGCAGTTACTTTTCCAATACCAGAGTTAGCTCCGGTAATCACACAAATCTTATCTTTCATCGTATATCTTTACTGTTTTGTACCAGAAAAACAGACCTTTTGTTTCGTAAAAGTGGTACAATTCTAAAAGTTCCCACCATAAAAAAGGGCGGATATACCGCCCTCTAGTAATTTTATTACATTCATTTATCGTTTTAGATAGAAGTTCAAAGTTTTGAGTTCATCATATGTGAATCCATCTTAAAAATCAAAACACAGAATTAAGGATTATAAACGTTCAAAACGTCCAGTACTGATTCCAGTTATGGCAACTAAACCGGTGATTCCGTTCTTCAAAATTATCTCGCACGGTAGAGTAAAAACCCCAGCCTACCAGAAAAGTAAACACCGAAGCAATAGTAAAGGCATTGACCATCGACTCGGCCAGGAAGCCAAACAGTAGCATGGTTACTAGAAAGGTAATAATTGTCCAGAAGACCGTCATATTCGTCAAGTTCTGGTGTCGCCACGACTGAATGTAGCGCAGCGGATGTAAATCATCCCCCCACTGATGTACTAGCTTATAGTGGTGCTGATCAACTTTGTACAGTAACAAAGGATCAATGATTGGACGTTGGCGCTTCTCTAAATCGAAGGTTTCCGCTGGTGCTACAATGTAAAAATCATACTCTAGATCTTCTTTAGTCAGCGCTTGTTCTTCCTGAAACCGCTTTAGCTTCATACCAAATTCTGGATCAATCGGCCCATGGTACAGACGGCTGGAAAGCATCCGCATTCGATAGTCTACGCAAATTTGCTTAATATCATCTACATGATATACTTCACCATCGAGCTGTTTATTAAGTAACCAGTGTCGCAACCAGCGTTGCTTAGAGTCGCGAATCTGAGGTAAGCTTCGCTTTAATCCTAGTTGCCGAATGGCGTCTTCTTCCTGCATTCCCTGCTCTTGTAGCAGTGCCTGGGCTTCCCGGGCGGGATTGTCAATTACTCCCTGCCGTTTTTGGTCTTTTCTGATGAGTGCATCGTGTAAATTCATGGCAAAAAATTAAAAGGGATAATTTGAATGTTGTCTATCTAATCAATTTAATAAAAACGTTGATAACTTTCTCATTTCTTAACAAAAATATTCGGAGCTTTGAAGAGGTAACCTACGCTAAACATGACTCATCCTAACCCTATTCAAACCACTGTCGCCTTTGTTCAATCCACTCTGGCGAATGCCGAAGCTGGACACGACTGGTGGCATACGTATCGGGTATGGCATAATGCCCAACAAATTGCTCAATCTGAAGCAGTCAACCCAGTGTTAGTAGAGTTGGGGGCACTACTGCACGATATTGCCGACGCTAAATTTCATGAAGGCGATGAAGAGATAGGTCCACGCATTGCTCAGCAATTTCTAGAGAAGCAACGAGTCGATGCTCCAATTATAGAACATGTGGTTAATATCGTCCGGCATATTTCCTTTAAAGGCGGAAACTTCCAGCAAGCCTTTCGTTCACCAGAACTGGCGGTAGTGCAAGATGCTGATCGCCTGGATGCACTGGGAGCCATTGGCATTGCCCGTACTTTTCACTACGGAGGCTTTCGCAACCGTCCACTGTACGATCCCAACGTACCACCCAACCTGAATATGAGCCGGGAGGAATACAAACGCAGCCAAGCTCCTACAATCAATCATTTCTACGAAAAACTATTGTTATTAAAAGACCGAATGAATACTGAAACCGGTAAGCAATTAGCCGAAGAACGCCACCAATTTATGGAGCAATTCTTAACTCAGTTTTACCAAGAGTGGAACTTGAATAGGTAAAAGGTAGAAGGTCAAGGGTTGAGGTTTCAAGTTAACTTAACCCTCAACCATTTACCGACACCTAACAGCTAAGCAGGTAGTATCGCTGAAAGGTCGGGCCAGAT
>CAKZPJ010000651.1 GCA_937138955.1 uncultured Flammeovirgaceae bacterium
CATATTGAGTGTTTTGATAACTCTAATTTGCAAGGTTCTAACCCAGTAGCCTCAATGGTATGCTTTAAAAATGGAAAACCTTCTAAGAAAGACTACCGTAAATTTAACATTAAAACGGTGGTTGGATCGGATGACTTTGCTTCTATGTATGAGATTGTGTTTCGCCGTTATAAACGCCTACTGGAGGAAGATCTTGAGTTCCCTAACTTAATTGTGATCGATGGTGGAAAGGGTCAGCTTAAAGCAGCTTGTCAGGCACTGAAGGATGTAGGGGTCTACGGTGATATTCCTATTATTGGTATTGCTAAACGATTAGAAGAAATTTACACTCCGGGCGATCCCTACCCCTTACACATCGATAAAAAGTCAGAATCACTCAAACTGATTCAGCGGGTACGCGATGAGGCTCACCGTTTTGCTATTACATTTCACCGGAAAAAGCGATCAAATGCCGCGTTGCGTAGCGAACTGGAAGATATTAAAGGCATTGGTCGGAAGACGGCTCTTTCGCTACTAAGAAACTTTAAATCCATGAAGAATATCCGAGCTGCTTCGGAGGAAGATTTGGCACAATTGGTAGGAGCTTCTAAAGCCAAAACGCTTAAGGAAGTTCTAAGCAAATAATTTGGGGGAATAAAAAAAGAGCCCGAAGGCTCCTCTTTAAAACATTTGTGTTATGGAAAGCTGTTAATATTCCCAAAGCTCGTGTTCGCGCTCTAGCATATCATATTCGTACTCAAGCGATTTCAGTAAGGCTTGTCGCTTATTTCCCTCGGTCATATCTACAATTCGCTCATCATCCGGATTAGAATACTTCACTATATGCGCATTAAATAGACGTAAGTCAAAAGCATACTCCAGATTAAGATTTCTAGCACTATTACGGGGGTTTACCCAAATTGCAATTTCTGGATTCTCCTTAAATACTCGAAGCAAATCCTTATATCTAAAGGAAGCTACTTCTTTCAATAGCCCAGTGTTCGGGAAATTTTCAGGAGGCAAAATTAGCGTAACTGCTTGTACATCGTAGTACTGCCGGCCTCGCTCTTTATCAAAGATAACATCTTCTACTATCTCAACTATAGATACATCTTTAGGGGCAAACATGTAACTCTCCGTCTGTGGTGCTGATGCTTCCGATGAACCCAAATCAGTTCCTTCAGCTCCTTCGCCTGAGCTAGTATCACCCCAGCCATCGTCACTACTACTACCACTTTCTCCCCAACCATCTTCCGTAGACTCTTCTTGGCCAAAACCCATCGCGATTTCTTCTTCGCTCAAGGCAGGACCATCCATAGGAATAGTAATATTCTCAATGAATTGCTCCTTAGACATACGGGTTGATACCGAATCGTTGGTATAAGGATACAACGTTCCATTCATCACCGACTCAATAATAACCCGAGTCATCCAGCGGTTTTCCGAGAAAAATGGCTTGTTTTGCTTTTCTTTCAAGTCCATCCGTCGCCATACCCGAGTTCGATATAGCTGATCGGAGGTGTGAATAGGCCTAATGGAATTATCATTAAAGCCTTCCTGGTTGTAACAATCGTTCGCTTGGCCGTGCGATACACTAATAGTGCTTAGCGCAATAATCACCGC
>CAKZPJ010000652.1 GCA_937138955.1 uncultured Flammeovirgaceae bacterium
CATTAGTTTCCTTCAGACGATCCTCGATCATGGCCTTAATGCGGTAGAAACCTTGAGTGCTTTTGGTGGTTTGACTAAATAAAGTGACTGGCTTGGTATAATCTATTTTATCTAAGTCCTCGTCGTGCATCACAATGATTGCTTTCCCCATTGTTTGTCCGGTGATGCCAATCACTTCTGCATGGCCTGGTTTTCCGTAGATAACAATCTGGCCACCTGCTCTTTCCATTTGATCAAATGCATTTTTAACCCGATTTTGTAGCTTTAATACCACTGGACAGGAGGCGTCAATTAATTCAATATTGTTTGTTAAGGCAATTTGATAGGTTTCAGGTGGTTCGCCGTGGGCTCGAATGAGCACTTTGCAGTTACGAAGGTTTTCTAAGTCTTCGCGAGAAATAATTCGTAAACCTTTTTGGTGGAGGCGCTGTACCTCCATATCGTTATGAACAATGTCGCCCAGGCAATACAAATTATCCGATTCTTCCATTTCATCCTCCGCCATCTGAATGGCAAACTCTACCCCAAAGCAATATCCTGAATTCTGATCTATGGTTACTTTCATGCGTTTTACAGTTTGGTATAATTAGTTGTCATGGCTTCCTGCGCCAGCGTTATCACCTTCTCTACCTGCTCATCAAACTCCAGATGTGTGGTATCAATCTCAATAGCATCTACCGCTTTTACCAGCGGGTTTTCAGTTCGACTGGTATCAATCCGGTCGCGCTCGGCGAGGTTTTCCGCAATTTCTTCCAATGTGGCAGTGCTTCCTTTCGCCTCCAATTCTTCTTTCCTACGGTGGGCTCGCTCTATAAGGTCGGCTGACATAAAAACCTTTAGGGCTGCCTTCGGAAACACGTTCGTGCCAATATCCCTTCCATCCATTACAACGCGCTTCTCCGCTCCCATGTTCCGTTGCAGATTTACCATTGCGTGGCGCACTTGAGGAATAGCACTCACCTCGCTAACTCGCTCTGATACGCTCATATCCCGGATCGTCTGCTCTACGTTTTCGCCGTTGAGGTGAGTTTCATAAATTGGGGGAGTGCTAGTGGGTTTCGTAACGAAGCGAATATCAATCTGAGGTAGCGCATTGAGCACTTCATCCAAATGAGCAGGATCAATATTATGTTGAAGAAGATAGAGGGTCACGGCGCGGTACATTGCTCCTGAATCAATATACGTGTAATTCAGTGCTTGAGCTACTGCTTTGGCGGTGGAGCTTTTACCACAACCTGAGTATCCGTCTATTGCTACAATAATATCTTTCGACATGATAGAATTTTTAGCAATCTTTTACCGGACAAGGAATAGGCCCTCGTTTAGGTTGTTTACGCGGCTTACCGCTTTGGCAGGACGAAAATAGTACTAAGAGTGCCATAGTGATCATTATCACGTTTTGGTTAAACTTTCTTTTCATTTCCATTCCGGTAATTTGATTCAAAAATACTAAACAATTTGTTGAGTCAACATCAGATCAGACAGAATAATATCTCAAACTGTTGAGAATGCTTAGAACATAAACCTTGCAAAAACAGCCCCAGAAACAGTTTGCTAAAATTTGTATAATATTTTTTACCTAATAGTTAAACAATATTTTAGGACTAACGTTCTTCTTTTATAACAAAATACCAAAAGAAATGGAGAGAAAAGCGATTACAGATACTATTGAGCGATTGAGTTTTCGTTATGGTATTTTGATGGCTTTGGCATTAGCAGGTTTTTTCTTTTTGATGAAAGCCTTTGGCTTAGAACACAACTTGGAGTTACGAGCTTTTAACTTGATTATTCTTGTCAGCTTTATTTTAATGGCTGTCCAAGACTTTAAAGAGAGAAAAAGTGGAAAAATATCGTATCTAAAGGGGTTAGGTTTAGGAATACTGACCACAATCGTAGGAACGGTAAGCTTTGCTATTATGGTCGTGTTTTACGTATCAATCGTTAATCCGAGCTTCATGGAAGTAATTCAGACGCAAGAGCCTTTTGGAGATTTCTTGAATCCACTTTTGGTAGGTTTCACCATTATTATTGAAGGAATTGCTTCGGGTTGTTTGGCCACTTACGGTATTATGCAATTCTTTAAGCCTTCCCGAATTGTTGCCAGTGCTGAAGTGCACGATTAAAATAAGGCTGTTAATGGGTGTTTAAGAGTTGTGGAATTTTTTTGAACATTTTTTGAAACATTTATCCAGGCAATTCGTGTTAAGAGTAAAATCAGAAATTAATTTACGGAGTAAGTTTCCGTTACATAGATATTAAAGATTTGATTGAGTAGTTTTAGGTTGTTGTATTAGTAGTGAAAAAAGTGAGTCTTATAGATTCACTTTTTTTTTGGCCTTTCTGTTACCTTTGCATTATGATTTATCTATCAGTAGAGACACTTAGTAAGCACTATCTTACTATGGAAGGGCGAGAAAAATACCTTTTTCAGGATATTTCCTTCGGAATTGAGCCAGGACAGAAGGTGGCTTTGGTGGGGATTAACGGCTCAGGGAAGTCCACACTACTGAAAATTATTGCTGGTAAGGAAGTGCCTGACCAAGGCGAAGTAGTTTTGTCGCAGGGAGTACGAATGGCTTATGCTGAGCAACAACCCCAGTTTGCCGACAATGACACAATCTCCTCTTTTATCTACAATAGCGATGATCCCACACTCGCCCTGTTAAAAGATTACCGAAAGTTATTGCAACAAAACCCTGGTAGCGAGCGATTGCCCGATTTAATTCAGCAGATTGATAGCCGCCACGCTTGGGATTACGAAAGTCAGATTGAGCAAATATTAGGGCAATTAGGGGTCTACGATATTGATCGGCCGGTGGCTAACTTATCGGGCGGGCAGCGTAAGCGGGTTGCTCTTGCTAAAGCATTAATCGAGAAACCTAATTTCTTGATTTTAGATGAGCCCACGAACCACCTCGATTTAGAAACTATTGAGTGGTTAGAAAACTATATCTCTGCTCAAAATATGGCATTGCTGCTGGTGACTCACGATCGCTATTTTCTGGAAAGAGTAACTAATGAAATAATTGAACTTAGCCAGGGGCAAATTTTTCGCTATCAGGGAAACTATGCCAATTTTCTGGAAAAGAAAGCCGAGCGTATGGCTCAGCAACAGGCTACGGTAGATAAAGCCCAAAACCTGCTGCGTAAAGAATTGGACTGGATGCGGCGGCAGCCCAAAGCCCGGGGTACCAAAGCTAAGTATCGGGTAGATGCTTTTTACGATTTACAGAACAAGGCCAACCAGAACCTAAGTCAAGATACGACTGAACTCAGCATTCAAGGACGGCGGCAGGGTAAGAAGATTCTAGAAATTGAGCAGGTCAGCAAATCCTTTGGCGACCAGGAGCTAATTGATAATTTCTCTTATGTCTTTCGTCGGAAAGATAGGATTGGAATTATCGGGCCCAATGGATCGGGGAAAAGTACGTTCTTGAATATCATCACGGAGCAACTCAATCCTGACGAGGGGCAGTTGGATATGGGTACCACCACGGTATTCGGTTACTACACTCAGCAGGAAATTAGCTTCTCTGATGATCTGCGGATGATTGATGTAGTGAAAGAAGTAGCCGAAGTAATTGATCTGGGAAAAGGCCAGGTGATCACGGCTTCGCAGCTGCTCCAGCGGTTTCAATTTTCAACGGATATGCACTACCAGCGGGTGCAAGACCTGAGCGGAGGTGAAAAGCGCCGATTGCAGCTACTGCGGGTGCTCATGAAAAATCCCAACTTTCTTATTCTGGATGAACCGACCAACGATCTGGACC
>CAKZPJ010000653.1 GCA_937138955.1 uncultured Flammeovirgaceae bacterium
TGCTGATTGACGCTCACTTTTTAAAGACCTTACCCGAGCAAGAACTACGGTCAGGCTTTGCTGAAGTAATTAAGCACGCGCTTATTCAGGACGGTACATACTGGAATAAACTTAGAGGTGTCGCGCTAGCCAATCAGCCGTGGGAGGAGCATATTCGCCACTCAGTACGGGTTAAATCATGGGTAGTAGATCAGGATTTTCGGGAAGGTGGCTTGCGGAAGATTCTAAACTTTGGACATACTATAGGTCATGCGGTAGAAAGTCATTTTCTGGAATCAGAAACGCCACTTCTGCACGGCGAGGCCATTGCCATTGGAATGATTGCCGAAGCGCAACTCTCAATTAAGTACGCATCGCTCAGTTCAGAGGAGGCTGAAGAAATAGAAGATTTCATTATAGCAATTTTTGGTAAAGTCGATGTTCCGCTAGAATCGCTGGAAGCAATTACCCATCTAGCCAAGCAGGACAAAAAGAATCAGCAAGGTACTATTCTCTGTACCTTGCTAGATAAGATAGGCAAAGCTTGCTTTGATATTCCTGTAACCGAATCCGCTATACGAGAGGCTCTAAAGTATTACCGAAGTTTGTAAGTACAATTGTAGGGTGTAATATAATCGCGATCGAGAATAAGCTATTCTTATTTTATACCCTTCATCTTATCGTAATCAACGTCATCGGCTGGGTTACCTTGCGGGACTTCTCCGGTAATTTTGGCTGAGCCTTCGTATCCTTGATGATGGTGGTTCGAATGTCGTTCGGCCTGATAATCTTCCTGATCTACATCACCTTTGGGAGATAAGCTCTTCGTTCCGTAGTATTCTTCCAGCTTGCTTATCTCGGCTCGATCACCATTTATTATTTTTTGGATATCTACCTTGGGGGCATCTTTGATTTTTTCTTTACGTACTTCCAGTAAAATGGCTCCTGAATTAGTGTTAAACTCTAGCATAGACCAGGGTAAAGCATAAGCGTCGCTCCCCAACCCTAAAAAACCTCCTTCTTCCAGGATAGCGAAAACTATCTGGTTAGTTTCAGGACTAATAAAAACATCTTCAATAACCCCAACCTTTTCCTCTACGGAATTGTATACTGTCTCCCCTATAATATGACTGTTAGCTGATAAAAACTTAGAAATCATCATGATTATAACTATTAATGTGATTCGCGTGCCGCTAAAAAGTGTGTAAAAATCTATGGATAGAACTCGGCTACTTCTAAAAAGTTTGTTGAGTGTACGACTGAAAAATAGCTAGTTACTACTATCTAAAGACAGGGTTATCTTAACGAAGGCTAGGGTGCAAGAACAAGCTTTGGAATGTTAAGGTGTACTGGTAAAGGCTATTTGGTTCTTAAAATCTAAGCATATGCATAATAGCGCCCTCGCTATACTTCTTTTGAAAAACTATGTAGCCGTCACCGAAATTTTTTATCGTAGTGCTAGCAACGCAACGTTCTCTACATGGTGGGTATGAGGGAACATATCAACGGGTTGCAGTTTTTCAACCCGGTACTTCTCGTGCATTAGAGCAATATCGCGGGCCTGAGTAGCAGGGTTACAACTCACGTAGACAATACGAGGCGCACCTATTTCTAATAATTGCTTTACTACATCGGCGTGCATTCCCACCCGGGGCGGGTCAGTAATAATTACATCGGGCTGACCGTGCTTCTGGATGAATTCTGAATTTAGCAGCTTCCGCATATCTCCGGCGAAAAAATCAGTATTGCTCACATTATTAATCTGCGAGTTCACCTTGGCATCTTGAGTTGCCGTTTCTACATACTCCACGCCGATCACCTTTTTTGCTTGCGAAGCAATGAAGTTAGCAATTGTACCGGTACCCGAGTATAAATCGTAGACCACTTCCCCTCCGCTCAATTGAGCAAAATCACGAGTAACTCGGTACAATTGGTAAGCCTGATCTGAATTAGTTTGGTAAAACGATTGGGCACTCACCCGAAACTGCAAATCTTCCATGTGCTCAGTGATGTACGGTCGTCCAGAAAATAAGGTCACTTCCAGATCGTGAAAAGTATCGTTCATCTTCCGGTTGATCACGTACTGTAGCGACGTAATCATAGGAAACTTCTCCCGCAGATGATTCATCAAACCATCAAGGGCTTCAGGAGCATGATCGGCATCACGGCCAAATTGTACCATTACCATAAGCTCACCAGTGTTGGCGGTACGAATCATCAACGTACGGAGCACCCCAGTATGTTGACGCATATTGTAGTATGGCAATTGATGCTCCTTAGCGTACTTATTAACCGCCAAACGAATATCATTAGACGGATCGGCTTGTAAATAACAGTGCTCTATCGGCAGTATCTTCTCAAAACTACCCGGAATATGGAAGCCTAATGCCCGCTTGTCCATTTCCTCACCGGAAGTTATTTCTTCGCGCGTAAGCCAGCGTTGATCTGAGAAGGCAAACTCCAGCTTATTTCGGTAGTAGCGGGTGTTCTGAGACGGTAGAATGGACTCAACTTCAGGAAAAGGTATTTTACCAATGCGTTCAAACTGATCAATTACCTGCTGCCGTTTGTAGACTAGCTGTTGCTCATACGGAATATGTTGCCACTTACAACCACCACAAATGCCGAAATGCGAACAAAAAGGCTCGGTACGTTGGGGCGAATACTGATGAAATGCAATAGCTTTGCCCTCCCAAAATTTTTTGCGGGCTTTGGTTACTTTAACATCTACTACATCGCCAGGAGCAGTATACGGCACAAATACAGCCCGTCCGTTGGTATGAACCACACATTTGCCTTCGGCGGCCATCCGTTCAATGGTTACCTTTTCTAACAAGGGTATTTTTTCTCTTCTCGCCATAATTTGAGTAAAGGTACGCTATTTGTACTTTTTCAGTAGTTGATTAAGATATTTGTAAGTAGCCCGACCAACTATTTAGCGAAAATAAGTATCTTTAACAGTAATAGTATGTTTGAACTTTGCCTTATAAGCTACAAATCTATCTTTGGCAGCTGTACTTCCTCAATTTTATTAGCCGTAGCCACCGCTATGGATTCAAAAATTGAGTCATTCAGTCACCAGATCTTATATTTTCGCTTTCAAAAACAAAATCCAAACATACTCTAGGGGAAGTGAAAATTGCGGAATTTTGTGGTTTTTGCTGGTAAGGATCTAACTTTTAGCGAATGAAGAAGTGTCTACTAAGCTTGCTCCTTTGCTTTGTTTTTCTCAAAACGATAGAGGCGAGCCACATTGTGGGAGGAGAGTTTGAGCTGCGGCATATTGGAGATTTTCAGTATCAGCTCAACTTAATTCAGTATTTCGATGATGTAAATGGTGATCCGGAAGCGGAAGATATAGATGCGAGAGTACATATTTTTCGGAAAAGCGATAATGCTTTTATGATGGAGGTACGGTTGAGAAACGTTGGCTCTGAGTTTGTTGACTATACCAACCCTGAGTGTACCATTGAGGCGCTCTCTACCCGAAAAATTCTTTATACTGAAAGTATTACTCTGCCCCCCGATCGGTACAACGATCCCGAGGGCTACTACGTAGTGTACGAGCGCTGTTGCCGTAATAACCTCATCGATAATATTGATCCTTCGGTAAAAGAACGATCTGGGCAGACCTTTTACCTGGAATTTCCACCAGTGGTTAGGAATGGTAGACCGTTCGTAGATACTACCCCCATCTTATTCCCTCCCTTGAGCGATTATGCGGTTATCAATAATCCATTTTACTTCGATTTTTCAGGAAATGATCCTGACGGAGATTCGCTAGCGTATTCTCTAACGCATCCGCTGAATAGTTCGCTGACTGATCGAGGGCTTCCGCCTCCTACTCCCGCTCCTCATCCATTGGTTGATCTGGCCGATGGGTATACCCTTAATAACATCATTGCCGGAACCCCGCCTTTACGCATTAGTCAAGAAGGATTGCTCACCGTAACCCCTTCGGAGCTTGGGCTATTTGTGTTTGCTATTAAAGTGGAGGAGTTTCGAGATGGAGAGAAGATTGGAGAGGTTAGAAGGGACTTTCAGATGTTTGTGGTAGATGCCGACCCCGGTGAAACGCCTCGAGTACAAGCTAAGATAAAAGGCGAAACTAACTTTTACGAGGAAGGCAATACTATAACATTTGGGTTGGAAGATGAGAAGTGCTTAGAACTGTTCATTACTGATGCTGACCTCGAAGAAGTAATTACAGTGGAAGCCAAAGGAGTAAATTTTGACCAAGATATTCAGGGTCTGATTTCTACCAAGCTGAGTATTCTGAATGGCCCTACTGATACACTAAAACTAGATTTCTGTTTGCCGGATTGTCCCTACGCGCGAGGCCCAATGCTGATTGACATAATCGCTTACGATGATGCTTGCAGTGTTCCGTTGCGCGATACGCTTCGGCTCACGGTAGAAGTAGAGGGGCCACAAAATAGTGATCCGGTTATTGTCGGTAATCCTAACGTACTCAATGTTGACATTAATGTAGGTGAAGATTACGAACTGGAAATTCAGGGACTAGATGAGGACGACGATTTACTAATATTGACCGCCGAAGGCGATGGTTTTGATCTGGAAGGTTTAGGTATTGAGTTACAGGAACGGCTATTGATACCTGGCGAAGTCCGCAAAGTATTAACCTGGACGCCCGACTGCTCCGCATACGATTTTCGCTCGCAGAACGAGTTTACGGTATTGGTAGAACTGGACGATTTAAGCGAGTGTCAGCTAGGAGAACCAGATCAGCTACAGGTACGATTCCGGGTAAAACTGCCAGACAATAATCGCCCTAAGATCACATTAGACGGACTGGAAGAAACTGAAGTAACCGTTCGGATTAATGAACTACTTTCGTTTGATGTGCTAGCCGAAGATGTGGATAGAGATTTGCTGGATTTACGAGCGGTAGGCGACGGGTTTAATCTGGCCGATTATGCAATTAACTTTCCGGGTAATACAGGAATTCGGAACATAAGTTCGCCTTTTAGTTGGCGGCTTTCTTGCAACAATATTGACTTAGCCGAGCGCAGTTCGTTTGATATTATTTTCCTTTCTACTGACCAAACCGGTTGTAGTGATCCTGCTACGGATTCGCTTCGTATACGAATTAATGTGCTGCCACCCGATAACGAAGCACCAACCGTATTTATACAAAATATTGACTCGGATACCGTGCAAGCCGCGGTGGGCTTTCCGGTGGTATTAGATGTAATTGGCACCGATGAAAATCAATCAGATATTCTAACTCTTCGCCTAGCTGAGGTAACGCTCGACGGAGAGCCAATTGATCTGGAAGTCGTGAATTTCCGGTTTAATAATGCGCGCGCCCGAGGAAGAGTACAATCGCGTTTCTTTTGGAATCCCGATTGTTTTTTACTTCCCCCTGATTTTGAGGAAGCTACCTTCAAACTTTCGTTTACGATAGAAGATGATCAGTGCTTTAACAGCAAAAATGACACCACTACCGTAACATTAGAACTAGGCGTAGCTCCACTCGATTTTGATGAATTTGAGCCCCGAAATGCCTTCACCCCTAACGATGACGGAACCGGAGATTTCTTTCACCTAAATTTCTGTAACGAGACTAATCGAGATTGCGATTTACCGATTGGCACTTGCGCCAATCAGTTTCAGCGTATTGAAATTTATAATCGATGGGGCCGACTGGTATTTCAATCCAACAGTCCTGATTTTGAGTGGTACGCCGATAAAAGACCACCGGGGCCTTATTTCTATTTGGTTTACTACTCCCGAGAAGTATATAAAGAACGGGTATATATCTACGCGCCGGATACTGAGTAACTACTCAAACCGAAGCGATTCAATCGGGTCAAGTTTAGAAGCTTTATAGGCGGGATAGTATCCCGAAAAGATGCCAACGCCAATACAAATTAGTAGTGCGCTCAGAATCCAAACCCAGGGCACAATAAACTGCCCCACATCCATAAAACGAGCCACTACGTTTCCAATCCCCATTCCTAATAATACTCCGGCTACTCCGCCAATCTGACAAATGACAATCGCCTCCATCAGAAATTGTTGGCGGATGCGCTGCGGGGTAGCTCCCAATGCCTTACGAACTCCAATTTCGCGGGTACGCTCTGTCACCGAAACCATCATAATATTCATTAAGGCAATAGAGGCACCCAATAAGGTAATCAGCCCAATAGAAAATCCGCCAATCCGTAGGTAACCGGTAATTTCCCCTAGCTGTTCGCTGAGCGATTTTTTTTCTTCAATTTCAAAGGAAAGTTCACTGCCAATTGGATCTTGGCGAATAGCCTGCATTAGGCTGGTGGCCTCGCCCATTGCTATGTCCGTTTGATTACCCGCCTTAACCGAGACAGTAGTTGTATAATTTAGCGTACTGGTAGTAGCTAACTGTCGCCCTTTACCTAATGGAATAACTATCTTTCTATCGACATTCCCGCCAGGGCCTGAGCCGACTTCTTCCAGTATGCCAATAATTTTAAAAGGTGATCCTAACAATGAAATGGTCTGATTTATTGGACTTAGCGGAGTATCAAATAAAGCGTTTACGATATTGGCTCCTACAATAGCAACGTTAGTACCCTTTTCTATCTCGAGGCGTGAGAAATTACGTCCATCCTGCAAGCGATACCCCTCTATGCCTAGATAGTATTCGTCGGTACCTTCTACCTGAATATTGGGGTTTGTTTTGTTGGAACCTTTTTTAACTTCTGCACCGCTGGTAATCCGAGCTCGAACTGACACTTGTGCCGGAAAATCATAACGTTTGATAAAAGACCTTACATCGCTGTAGCGAATAGGTGGGTAGCTTTTCTCAGTACGCCCCTGCTGGTTACGGCGATTACCTCCCCGTTTCTCCCGAATGGTGAAAGAGTTCACTCCTAAACTGGCAAAACTATCGTCTACCGAAGCCTGAATACCATCGATAGCCGTTAGAATTCCCACCAAGGCAGTAATCCCTAGTGCAATTATTAAAGCGGTAAGGGTAGTTCGTAGCAGATTATCTCTAATTGCTTTAAGGCTTTCTTCTATATTATTAATCAGATTCATAGAGGACGTTACATACGTAAGATAAATTTGGCAAACTAACGATTGTTAACTTATATTATTCGCAACTTTTCTGTACTTTCAAAATAATATCTCAGTGATAATATTCCTCATTTTTTGGCAATAAATTGTAAGAATTATTCATTAGAATAGTAACAGAGTAACTTATGAATATGAAACTTGTGTTAACCGGCTTATTGTTGGTATTTATTAGCGGATGTGCTCAAGCATCGTACATTTTGATGCCAATGGATCAAGTACAATCCAACCACTTAAAAGCCTACGGAATTGCTTATTGGGTGTTGCAGCAAGATGGAGAAGTTGACTGGTTGCTAAACTACCGAGGCGGAAGTTTCGCTAGTAAGCATTATCAAAAGCTGGAGAACGAATGCGTAATTCGCGGAGTGAGTTACGAAGTGATTTCTGATGCCCAGTATAACCAGATCATCAGCGTAATCGCCAGCCCATCATCTAACAAGGATCTGATGAAGTTGGAGAAGCATCCTAAAATAGCGGTTTACTCACCCAAAAGTAAACAGCCGTGGGATGATGCGGTAACCCTAGCTTTGACCTACGCTGAAATTCCCTACGAGGTGATATTTGATGATGAGGTGATGTATGATAAACTACCGGAGTACGACTGGTTACATTTGCACCACGAAGATTTTACCGGGCAGTACGGTAAGTTCTACCGCATCTACCGTAATGCTCCCTGGTACATTGAGCGGCAGCGCAAGTACGAAGAAACCGCTCACGAACACGGCTTTGATAAGGTTTCTCAATTGAAATTAGGCGTGGTGAAGAAAATCCGGGATTTCGTTTCTGGGGGTGGGTTTATGTTTGCGATGTGCTCGGCTACCGATACTTATGATATTGCTTTAGCTGCCGATGGGGTAGATATTTGCGGACCTATGTACGACGGCGACAATGCTGATCCTAGTGCCCAAGAAAAGCTACAGTTTGACAATACTTTTGCCTTCCAGGATTTTCAGATTGTGTACAATCCCTACGAATACGAGTATTCCAATATTGATGTTGATCCTCGCTCTCGGGGTCTGAGCCAGGACAACGACTTCTTCAACTTATTTGAGTTCTCAGCTAAGTGGGACCCTATCCCCACTATGCTTACTCAAAACCACGAGCGAATTGTGAAAGGGTTTATGGGACAAACCACCGCTTTCCGCAAAAGCCTAATTCGTCCCGATGTAGTGGTGCTAGGCGAAACCAAATCGGCCGGAGAGGCTAAATATATTCACGGAGTATTCGGGAAAGGTTTCTGGACGTTTTACGGTGGTCACGACCCCGAAGATTATCAGCACCGCGTCGGTGAGGCGCCCACTGATTTGAACCTTCACCCTAATTCACCAGGGTATCGGCTTATCTTGAATAATATTCTGTTTCCGGCGGCGAAAAAGAAAAAGCAGAAGACCTGACTTACAAGGGCGTGTAAACTACATGTTTCTCCTGAAAGACTGGCTCTTGAAAATAGTTGTTTAGAGAATAAATCGCGTGGTTCGCTTTTGCCTCTTTTAATTCTTTAGTCAAATCGCCACCTTTTAGCGCGAGTAACCCATTAAATAAAACGTGATTTGATTCATTCTTAATTTTTCTGTGGCACCATTGGATAAGTGTGCTTAGCTGAGCCACTGCTCGAGTAACCACAAAATCGTACTGCCCTTTCACTTTTTCGGCCCGGATGTGTTCCGTTGAGATATTCTTTAATGCTAATGAATAGGCTACTGCTTCAACTACTTTGATTTTCTTACCAATAGAATCTACTAAGTGAAACTGCGCCTCTGGAAAGAAGATTGCCAGCGGGATTCCAGGGAAACCACCGCCGGTACCAACATCTAACACTCGAGCACTAGGTAGAAAAGAAACTACTTTAGCCAGTGCTAATGAATGAAGAACATGATGCAAATAAATATTGTCAATATCCTTACGGGAGATTACATTAATTTTTTCATTCCACTCCTGGTATAGCGGATAAAGTTCAGATAACTGCTGCCTTTGCTGTTCGCTAAGTTCAGGGAAGTAAGCGAAGATTTGGTTGAGTTGTTGAGAAGGTGTCATGATGATTGATGAATAATGATTAATGGCTGACTAATCATTCACCAATTATTAGTTATTATTCATCAAATGTGTTCTTTCTTATTTTTCACTAATTCGTACATCAGCTCGCGGGCGCGGTGGAGTTGGGCTTTTACGGTACCAAGCGGAGCATCTAGTTCTTTCGCAATTTCATCGTATGAGAACTCCTGAAAATAGCGAAGTTTTACCAAGCGCTGATATTTAGGGGGTAATTTAGTTACAAAAGCGCGTACTAGTTCTTTTTTCTGCTCTTTAATAGCTTCTTCCTGCGGATCAAGATTATTATCTTCTACATCAATATTCACCGCATCGCCATTGTCATCTTTAAATGACGTATTCAGGCTCAGTGTCTCCAGTTTTTTCTTTCGAATAAAGTCAATGGCGTTATTGGTAGCAATCCGAAACAGCCAGGTGCTAAACGTATAGTCTTTCTTAAATCGATGGAGGCTTTTAAATGCTTTAGCAAACGCTTCAATGGTTAAATCTTCAGCGTCATCAACGTTACGCACCATCTTCAGTACCATGTGATAAACTGGCTTTTTATAGCGGCGCATTAATTCCGCGTAGGCCTGTTCATCATTTTTCTTAGTGGCTTCGTCAATCAGCCGAAAATCTTCTAACGCCTTTTTGGAAAAATCCTTTTTTATTTCCATCGGATATGTTTTGAAAGCAGGGCAATGGGGCCAATGCTCATATAGTAAATAACGTATAAAAAATCGAATATTGGCAGCATATGTAAGGGAATTGAATCATTCAATTTGTTGGAAGCACTACG
>CAKZPJ010000654.1 GCA_937138955.1 uncultured Flammeovirgaceae bacterium
CTGATCGTGCTTTAGGGCGAGCCACTGATCATTATAGTACGCTTGAGAAAACGTACTAAGGAAATCAAAACTTCCAGAGGGGTAAAGCGAATAAGTGAAAACCCGCTCAGTAACTAAGCTGTCATTTACTACCTTTGCTTTTTCTTCGCTGGTTCGGAGTAAGAAAGCGTCCTCATTATTTATCAATGTTCGGTGTAATACCGTGTGTTTTTTCAGCGGTACTACTTCAGCCAACGTTGTATCTAGCACTGTTTCGTATTCACCAGTAAAAGCCAACAGATAATTCTGGTCAAGCAGGGCAACATCTTCGTACTGAAATTCTGCACCGAAGGTTGGGTCTTCTGCTTGTTCAATTAAAGTCGCTCGGTTAGTAATGGCTAATTGTTCCCCTTTTTCTAACACAACAAACTCCCCATATTCAGTAATCTCATCGTAAGTAGGCGATAGTAGTGTGGTGCCTGTAAATGTTTTCAGCCCCCATTGATCAGACACCTGATACTTGATGAACTGATGAGGCGAATCAGTGCCCGGGAGCAATTTCACCTCGGTTGCGCTTTCAGAATAAGGGATTACAACTTCGCCCGAAGCATGAAACAAAACTCCCGAGTCACCCATTTTTATCCAAAGAAGGCCGCTACCTAGTTCTTGAACTGACTTAACTTCATCTTCTATTTCCAGCGAAAGAAGAACTTTACCATCTTTGGTAAGCAAGCGTAGCACGTTATCGATTTCCCCAAAAATGATAGGTGTCTGTACTCCATTACATAAATACGCGGGTAGTATTGAGGTGAAGCCGGGGGCGATTGTGGTCTGGCCCAGTACATCAATAAATCCAAACTCATTAGCTAGGTAGGGGAGTAGGAACTTTGAAGCCGCCTCTTCTGCTTGTTTCAGTGAATCCAGAAAAGGCATACTAGGAAATGTAATGGAAAAAGAATCCGTAGGATGAGATTCCTGATACAAATGGTATAACCAGTTGACCGCCTTCCGGGTGAGACTGCTTTGCGGAAAGTCACGAGCAAAGCGGGCGTAACTACTTAAACTGTTGGCGGCAGTGGTAATAGAAAAGATGGACTGTTCAGCTTGTAGCCGATAGGGCGATTGAGGAAAGGCATCTAAAAATTGGTAGTAGCTGGCTAAGTTTCCAGTTTTGGTCTGTGCCTGAAATGCTAGTGTGTTGTACCGTTCTTCTGCCTGATTGTATTGCTCGGCCTCCGGGTAGGTCTTCATGAATTCTCGGTAGGCCTGATATGTATCTAACTGCTGAGTTGCCGCGAACGCTAACAGATTTCTTAACAGAATGGCTTCTTCTCGTTGCGGGGCATCAGTATGCTGGTCTAGAAATGATTGGTACGTTTGAACCGTTGATTTTTCTTTCGCTACTTCAAAAGCTAAGCTATCTAATCGGCGTTTTTGTTGGAGTAAGGCAGAGTCAGTTAGCGAAATCGTTTTGGCTAGTTTAACCTGTTCTTTCGCAGAAGTAATATGATAATCTTCACTGGCTTGTAGCACATAGCGGTAAGCCGAATCAATAGAATATTCAGTGAACGATGAATCAGCGTATAGTAAGGAGTAAGCGTAGTAAACATCAGCGTGTAAGCTGTCTTTTGGGATAGCTAACTGTTTTTCTAAAGTAGTTTGAGCCTTTTCCCACTGCTGATCCTGCATGGCTTTCAGCGCGCTTCGGGTACTTTGGCAGCCGATATTACCTAATAGTAAAAAAATAGTAGTCGCTTGAATGCATACACCCAAAGAAGAGCGATAGAAGGAAATAGGCTGACTCAATTTCATATCTAATAAGCGATAATGGACAAAGATAGTGCTAAAAACGAATCGTGAGTAAAGGTGGCTATACTTCTGATGTTTATTCTGAGGAATGCGTTTATGTTAACACTAATACATCGCACATATTGGCAGGTAGGTCTTTGCTAGTTTAATAAAAGCGAGTAGAGAAATTATGCAAGAGAGCAAATTGCGTATTTGGATAGTGAGTAAGCCCAAATATGATTAGTTATTCTTTGGCAACTACTCGTTACTCAGCAGTATCCACTGAGGCGAGGGCTGTATGAGGAAATACTGATAAAACACTAAGAAGAGGTCGTACTGATAAGGATAAAACCAGAACAACTAAGCAAATAGCTCTTCAATTACTTTTCCCCCGGTTTGAGAAAGTTGTTTATAGCGCCCTCCGTGGAAGTAGGTTAATTTGTTATCGTCCAGACCGAGTAACCGTAGTAGCGTAACATGAACATCTTGCAGCGGGTGCACCACATCAATGGCACTTTCACCCGTTTCATCGGTGGATCCAATGGTGTGACCGGCTTTCACACCTCCACCGGCAAACCACATCGCCATCGCATTCGGATTATGGTCGCGCCCGTAGGCCATTCCTCCCCCGCGAACGCCATTGTCTGGGCTACGCCCGAACTCACCGCACCATACGATCAGCGTTTCATCCAGCATACCGCGCCGCTTCAAGTCTTTAATAAGCCCGGCTATCGGTTTATCAATGCTTCTAATTAGGCTGCCGTGAGCCCGAGCGAGATAATCGTGCGAATCCCAGCCACCGGAGTAGACTTGGACAAAGCGTACTCCTTGTTCAATCAGCCGCCGGGCTAACAGGCATTTTCGTCCGAAGGCATCTGTGGTCTCTTCGCCTACTCCGTAGAGTTCTTTGGTTTTTTCGTCTTCTTTTTCAATTTCAATAATGTCAGGTACTTCCATTTGCATCCGAAAAGCCAACTCGTAGCTTTCCATACGAGCCGCTAGCTCATCGTGCGCTGAATGACGTTCTGCATGATTTTTATTGAAGGTATTTAGTAAGTCCAAACTCTCCCGTTGGTGGTAGCGGCTTACGCCGGGCGGCGGTTTAATGTCCAGAATAGGGGAGCCTACCGAACGGAGCGGAGTACCCTGATAGTAGGCCGGAAGAAACCCGTTCGACCAGTTAGAAGCTCCGCCCTGCGGATACGCCACTTCGGGTAGCACAATGAAGGCAGGCAAGTTTTCATTCTCGGTACCCAAGCCGTAAGTAACCCAGGCCCCAATACCTGGCTCACCCCCGAACTTATTTCCGGTATTAATATGGTACATCGCGGTGGGGTGATTCACTGATTCAGCCTGAGCACCTCGGTAAAAACAAATATCATCGGCTACATCGGCTAGGTGCACGAAGTGTTCGCTCATATCGGCACCCGATTGCCCCACTTTTCGGGTTTTGAATGGACTTTCTACATAATAGCGGTTGCCCGATGACATGGCCGAAAGGTTCTCGCCCTGCCGGGTGAACTTCTGCATATGTAAATCGTGCAATTTAGGTTTGGGGTCAAACGTATCAATGTGGCTGGGACCGCCCTCCATCATAAGGAAGATGCAGTTTTTTGCTTTCGCCGGAAGCATCGGTTGCCGGGGAGCCAGTGGCCCACCTGATTTGCCCTGTGCCAAAGCTGAGCTACCTAACAAACTACTTAGGGCTACGGCACCTACACTAGAACCTAATCCGTAGAGAAAGTCCCGGCGGTTAAGTGTGGAAGCTGCTTGCTGATTGAGCAGCCGTTGAATATGATCGGGGCGAAATTTCTTCATGCTAGTAAACGTAAACAAATTCGTTTGCATTGAACAATACTCGGCATAAATCAGCTAATGCTCGGGTTTTGGGAGGAACCTGAGAGGGAGCAATATCGGCTACGTAGTTCTCGTACATATCCAGCCGCTCGGTATAGGAAAACTCTTCTCCGGTCATTTCTTCAAACATCGTTCGTTCAACCTCTACTGGATACTCTGGATCGATAGGCTCATTTTCTTGGTGGTACGATAGCATCTTCTCCACAAAATCGGCCGAGGTCTGTACTTCCTGGGGTTCTGCCGGACGATTCCAGGCCAGACTAATTGCTTCTTTAATTTGATGTCCTAATGACTGATCGCGCTGCGCCAACTGATAAGCCATCGCTAACGCTCGGTGATAACTATTTTGCCCGTTAAATAGCGTGAACACTTGGGGCGTAACCGTGGAAGCGATTCTTGCTTCGCAGGATAGGTTAGAGTTGGGCTGATTGAAAACCTCTAGCATTGGGTTGGGCAGCCCCCGATAATGATACGTATAGATAGTGCGACGATTGCGCTCTTGGGGAGTGCGGGAAGGCTGATAGGCCGGAGCAATAGAACCCATAATGTGCCGAGGCTGCATAGCGACCTCTCGATTAATTTCTGGCTTAATCGGCAAGCCCCCCATCTCAGTATTCAGTTCGCCCGAAACCGCCAGCATAGCATCGCGCAGTTCTTCGGCGGTTAGGCGACGG
>CAKZPJ010000655.1 GCA_937138955.1 uncultured Flammeovirgaceae bacterium
TCCTGTCTCCACGCCACGCGGAAATTCCAGCTTGAATCGGACGTGCTCCGCAGGCCGCCCTTACTCAAGCAGGCCAAATCTTAAATAACATCATAAGTTAGCTTTAGATTAACTATTAATATAAATAATTAAAATTTACTTATCTTTTGCCTGACCGGATACTCCGCTGCACAACGACCGGAGGGCTTCCGATGTTAGGTAACTGGACAGACATAACGTTCTTTTTTATCCCGATCGCTTCCATTATGATTGCTGGACTGTTCATCCCCCGTATATCGGCTGCTGGGGCGAAAGCAGCACTTTTTATAGGCTTATTGTTTTACATCCTGACAACGTTTATCTTTAAGGTAGATATTCACTTTGTGCACATCTGGGGTATAGAATTTTTGTTGAATATGGCAGTGATGTTTGGCGTATCGCACTTTTATCCGAACACCCGCCCGCCTTGGTCATCAGATAAAACTATTCTGGATATACAACCCTGGCGGTACGCAAAACCGTTTAGTATCGTATTAACTATTATGATTATTGCTTTGTACATTTGGTTAGGGCAGTAAGTAATGTAAAGAGACTACTGATGAATAAACTTGTCGGTTATTGCTTTTTAGCTTTGGTAATCGTGTCTTGTCAGGATGATGATATAGATGGGTATAACCTCGATACACAATTCGTATTTGAGGTATATAATGCTGAGGGTGTAAACCTACTTGACCCAGCGAACGCTACGTCCTTTCAAGCCAGCCAAATCGATATCTACTACGAAGTTGATGGGGAAAAGCAACGGGTATTTAATGGAAACTATACTCATCCAGAAAACTTTTCTATTCGAGAAGATGAAATAACTGATAAACATACGATGGTGTTAGGTCCTAACGATGGAACTGATGAAGGTACTACCGTTACTTATGTTCAGTGGAACGAAAATGATGCTGATACGATAACCTGTGATATCGCTCGGGGAAAAAGATTTGCGGTGACTACTCAGATTACGTACAACGGACAAGAAGTGTGGAGTGTAGATGGTGAAGATTATTCAGAAAGACGCTATTTTACAATAATTAAGTAGTCTGTTCAATACATTACCAATATCATGAAAGACATAAAACCAACCCTAGATATAGAAGAACTGTGGGAAAAGGATTTACGGGAACGCTATCCCGAAGATGAGGAGAAGAAAAAGGAAGAATTTCGTAATTACGACGAACCTGGTCGGGACACGGTGCGGGAATTTTACCGTCTCAACCATAAGTACCAGTCTTACGACTTTGTGTTGGCTAAAGAAGCGGAGTACAAAAAGTTGCAGAAGCGAAAGATGACCCTCTGGGAAGCGGTAGAGTTTTTGAATACACTGATTGACGATTCTGATCCGGATATTGACCTGGATCAAACCCAGCACCTACTGCAAACCTCCGAAGCCATCCGGGCCGATGGCCATCCCGACTGGTTCGTGTTAACCGGCTTTCTGCACGATCTGGGTAAAATTCTCTGCTTATTCGGCGAACCTCAGTGGGCCGTGGTGGGCGATACGTTTCCAGTAGGTTGCCAATTCTCCGACAAGATTGTTTATCCTGAATTCTTCCAGAATAATCCCGATATTGATAACAAGGCGTACAATACTAAGTACGGAGTCTATGAGCCTAATTGTGGGCTGGACAACGTTCATATGTCATGGGGGCACGATGAGTATCTGTACACTGCCATGAAAGATTACATGCCCGAGCCGGCGCTCTACATTATGCGCTATCACTCTTTCTACGCCCAGCACCGCGAGGGAGCCTACGATCATCTGATGAATGAGCACGATCACAAGCTGTTTAAGTGGGTAGAGAAATTCAATCCCTACGATCTGTACACCAAATCTCCCAAAGCCCCGAATGTAGCCGAACTACAACCCTACTACGAAGATTTAGCGTCTAAGTATTTGCCGGATACTATTGCTTTCTAATTACTGAATCCCGGATTAAGTCCGGGGCACACGGCTCAATGGTCCGATTGCTTAATTGTTGATTGCTAATTTGTCATCATATCAGTCAATTTCAGACCCCTGTTTCCTGATTTCGGTCTTCCATCTCTATTCTCTGTCTTCCGCTTCCAGTTAAAACTATTTGTTACTAAAATGTATAGCAAATAATAATTTTAGTTTCTATATTTGATCTACAATTTAGTATCATATGAAAGAATCTCGTTTAGGCGACTTTGAAGAGACTATTTTATTACTCGTTGGCATTTTAGGAGAGAATGCTTACGCCTTTAAACTCGCGGAAGAATTTGAAGCTCAGGTTGAACGCTCAGTTTCCATTGGTGCGGTACATTCTGCGCTCAGCCGTCTGGAAGATAAAGGCTTCCTCACTTCTGAAATGGGTCAGGCTACTGCCGAACGGGGTGGGCGACGTAAACGCATTTATACGATTACTGCTTACGGTCAACGAGCTTTGGAAATCTCTCGTGATCTGAAGGTATCGCTGTGGAGACAATTTCGACCAGAATGGGCTGGATGGTAGGATTAGCCTGATTATGATTTAGTGAATGAAAAGATTTAAGAGATGAAAGAAGATGTTAATGATCCGTTGACCTACAAGATTATTGGTTGCGCCATGAAAGTGCATAGTACTTTAGGCAACGGCTTTCAAGAGGTTATTTATCAACGGTGTTTAGCAATTGAGATGGAAAAGCAGGGGCTAGGGTTTGCCCGTGAGTTGGAAATGCCCATCTATTACGAGAATATACAGGTGGGTACCAGAAGGGCTGATTTTGTAGTAGAAGACAAGGTGATAGTAGAATTAAAGGCAGTCATTCAGTTAGAAGATACTCATTTGGCTCAAGGTCTTAACTACCTGCAAGCGTATAAGATAGATAAAGGATTGCTCATAAATTTTGGTTCCAAGAGTTTAGACGTTAAGCGTCTATTCAGTAAAGAACACAAAGCGAAAATTTAACTATCCAGAAAGTGAAATCCTGATAATCCTACCATCCTGTGAATCCTGATCCCGACAATTTACCACCCAAGCTTGCCCACAGATTCCTCCGCTGGTTTCTCCGTGATGACCTTGCCGAGGAAGTAGAAGGGGACTTAGAGGAGAAATTCTACCAAACAGTAGAAGAGTATTCTTTATCTCGGGCTAAACGCAATTACTGGTACCAAGTCTTTCATTACCTACGGCCTTTTGCGATCCAAAACTTAGTAACATTTCATAACCCAACTCACTACGCTATGTATAAAAGTTATTTCAAAATTGGCTGGAGAAATATCCTAAAGTACAAAAGCTACTCGCTGATTAATATTAGTGGATTAGCGATTGGAATGGCAGTCGCGATCCTAATTGGCTTATGGGTACACGATGAATTATTATTTAATAAGTACCATGAGAACTACGACCGCATCGCTTGGGTAATGCAGAATCAGAACTTTGAGGGAAAGATTCAGACGTGGCGGCATCAAGCTCTACAGTTGGCTCCCGAGTTACGGGATAACTATGAAGTGTACTTCGAGCATGTGATTATGAGTAGCTTTCCGCAAAGACGAGTATTACGTCAGAATGGCAAACAAATGATTAAAAAGGGGCTTTTTATGGAATCAATCGCCCCCGAGATGCTCACACTGCGGATGCTTAATGGTACCCGGCAGGGCTTGGTCGAGCCTAATTCTGTGCTACTTCCGCTATCAACCGTTCGGGCTTTTTTTGGCGATAAAGACCCGCTAGACCAGATACTGATGCTGGGGGATCAGGAAGTCAAAGTGACCGGAGTGTACGAAAACCTACCCGATAATTCGAGCTTCGCTGAGGTGGAATTTATCGCTCCCTGGGAGCTGCATATAAAAAACTTGCCTGATGATCTTACTTGGGGGGATAGCTGGTTTCAAACGATTGTGCAAATCGCAGATCAGGCGGAGATAGCGCAAGTTTCGGAAGCTATCAAAGGTGCTAAATTGAAGCGAGCACAAGGCCGAGTGGCTGCGTTGGAGCCTGAACTATTTCTGCATCCTATGGACAAGATGCACTTGTATTCAGAATTTGAGCAAGGTACTAACACCGGAGGGCGTATTCAGTATGTGTGGTTGTTCGGTACTATTGGGGTTTTAATATTACTGCTAGCCTGTATTAATTTTACGAACTTAAGTACGGCTCGTTCTGAAAGACGGGCTAAGGAGATTGGGGTGCGTAAAGCAGTTGGCTCCCAGCGCAGTCAACTCGTTAGCCAACTATTTGTTGAATCCCTGCTGATTGTGTCCTTGGCTTTTGCGGTTGCTATCTTGTTGGTGTGGTTGATTCTTCCCTTCTTCAACGAAGTGGCAGACAAAGAAATAAATGTTCCGTATTTGAATCCCCAATTTTGGCTAATCGGGCTCAGCTTTATTTTGCTAACCGGAACACTGGCAGGAAGCTATCCAGCCCTATATCTCTCTTCACTAAAAGCAGTTCGGGTACTCAAAGGTTCTTCTCGAGTGGGACGGTTAGCTGCATTACCGCGCAAAGTGCTAGTGGTAGTTCAGTTTGCCATTTCGGTTAGTTTAGCTATTGGTACAATGGTTGTTTTTCAGCAGATTCAATTCGTAAAGAACCGCCCGATTGGTTATAATATTGATCGTCTGATCAGTGTTCCTATCCGAAGCAAGGAAGTAAATCAGCGCTTCAACGTTCTTAGAAACGATCTGCTGCAGACTGGCGCGGTAGAAGAAGTAGCCAAAAGTGGGTCACCCATTACTGAAGTGTCCGCTATCCATAGTGGAATCGGTTGGCGAGGAAAAGGTTCTGAGATGCAAGATGAGTTCGTGGCAACCAGTGTATCCTATGAATTTGGCAAAACGATAGATTGGGAGATTGTTGAGGGAAGAGACTTTTCTCGCGCTTTTACTACCGATTCAATGGGGGTGATCATCAACGAAACCGCAGTGAAATACATGGGATTCAAAAATCCCATTGGGGAAGAGGTAAGAAAAGCAGGCGAAAACTACACGATCATAGGGGTAGTGAAAGATTTGATTACTCAATCGCCCTATGCCCCCACCAAGCAGACCCTCTTCTTTATAGATGAAGTAGGTACACGGGGAGTCCATATTAAACTCAATCCTCGCGTTAGTATATCAGATGCATTAGCTAGCGTAGAGGCGGTCTTCAAAAAGTATGATCCAGCTAATCCGTTTGAGTACGAATTTGCCGATGAGGGGTATGCTAAAAAGTTCGCTACCGAAGTACGGGTGGGAAAACTGGCAAGTTTCTTTGCTATACTAGCGATTTTTATAAGTTGTTTGGGGCTATTTGGACTGGTTTCCTTCGTAGCGGAGCAACGTACCAAAGAGATTGGGATTCGTAAAGTATTAGGTGCTTCGGTAGCGAATTTGTGGCAACTACTTTCTAAAAACTTCCTAGGCTTAATTCTGATCGCCTGTCTGGTCGCTATTCCGCTGGCGTACTACTTCGCTCGCGACTGGTTACAGGATTTTGAGTATCGTACGAACTTAAATTGGTGGATATTTGCAAGTGCTGCCTTAGGTGCTTTAGTAGTTACGTTACTAACCGTAAGTTATCAAACTATTAAAGCCGCTACGGTAAATCCAGTGAAGAGTTTGCGGAGCGAATAAGTATTCTCATTGTAGCACTATTAATGCTAATTATTCGTATTATTAGCTTAGTATGAAATAGATAAAAAGGTAGAAAATCATGGAAAACGAGGATCGTATTTTAGAGTTACTCGCTGAGTTAGTTCGTACCCGTGACCAAGACGAAGAGCGCATTCAACAAAATGAAGAGCGCATTCAACAGAACGAAACAGGTATTAATGAGCTGAAACAAATTGCCCGACAAACCAATGAGCGTCTTAATAACCTGGATGACATTTCAGCAGGGGTACTTACCTTACTAAGAGATTTAACGAAGCGTTCCGGAGAAACCGATGAGTTGCGCGACCGTATTGAGCGACTGGAGAAATACACCGGATTAAACTAATACAAACTCTCTCCAATTTTCATTTTCCCTGCTGCAACACAAAGTCCAGTGGATCAACTACCGGAGTGTTAGACGAAAAGAAATCGGCACTATTAACAGTTAAAATAATCTCACACTGTCCGCTTTGAGCGCAAATATATTGTAAGCTGTCTTCGTAATCTGGCCAAAGAATAATAATAGATGCTGTAATCCAAAATACAATATTTCTCCTCTTAGCCCTCAGAACGAATACTACGCACTCTATCTACTAGTTTTTGTAAGCGAGCGATGTCTTTGCGACCAGGCTCAATCTCAAACCGGCTATTAACATCTATTCCCTCAAATTGAGGATAGTCCAATGCTGAAGCTTCCTCAAGATTATCTAAGCTAATACCGCCGCTAAGGAAGAAAGGAGTAGAAAGCGTGTATTTTTCCAGTTGCGACCAATCAAACGAGTGACCGGAGCCGCCGTAGTTGGTAGTTTGGGTGTCGAATAGAAAATAGTCAACCTGCGCTTCGTAAGCAGATAACTGAGAAAAATCAAAGATTTTACTTCCTAACCGGAACACTTTGATAACCAGATACCCCGCTTCTTTTAGTTCCTGGCATTGCTGAGGCGGCTCATCTCCGTGCAGTTGCACGCCAGCCAAACCAAAGTGCTTCATCTCTTGCTGGATGTATTCATTAGTGGCATTCACAAAGACTCCTACTTTCTGAATACGATCGGGAATCGCCATTAATTCTTCTGGAGCCAGCGTATCAGCCATATAGCGAGGCGATTTATCGTAAAAAATAAAGCCTAGATAATCCGGTTGTAATGCAGCAACTTCACGCAAATTATCTGGAAGTTTCATTCCGCAAATTTTGAGCTTCATAGTGTAATTATATTAATGCTATGCAACTAGCTACTCCGATAGCTATTTCTTCGTTGGCAGTCGCCCCTTATTCTTATCGATAAACTTTTGAGCGATTTTATCAACTAATTCATGGTACTGACTCCAGGACTGATATACGGCTTGTCCCCACTTTTCAATCATCGTCTGGCATTCAAGTTCATTGGTGGCATTATCACGAATATCGGTAGTAGTAACTGATCCTCGTTTTAACACTTCTGGAGGAGCCAAAAACTCGTTGCTGTTGTCTGCTTTGTAGATATTTAAATGGTCGCTGAGTTTTGGCGATAAATTATAATTCCAAAAGATTTTATACTCAAAAATCAGATGTTGTCGGGTTAGATGAAAGTGATTATTCCACCTTCCGTGAATTTCAGGATGCTGAAGCGTATGGGCATCCACACTTAAAAAGCGGTAAATATGATTTTCAGGTTTGGAGTAGTCAATCAGTTGAAAACCCAGGCTAAAAATCTCAACACATTCGTGAACACCATGATTAGTATTTGCACCACATAATTGGCAGATACCTTCGTCGTAAAGCGTAACTCCGTTCTTCTCCGCTAAATCAATATAGCTTTGCATACCTCCTTAACTTGCTCCCAGCTTCTGAATGAAATCAGCACACGCCTCACTAGGATTCGGTTGCTTCATAAAGTATTCACCGATAAGAAAGCCCTGGTAGCCGTACTGCATCAACGTGCGAATATTCGCAGGATCATTAATGCCACTTTCTGAAATTTTTACCAGATCTTCAGGCATCAGATCAGCTAACTGGATGGATGTCTCAATGGTGGTATTAAAGGTATTTAAATCCCGATTATTCACTCCAACCACATCGATGAAAGGAGTGATTACTTCGTTTAGAGCAGTCTGCTGCAATTCGTTTTCATCATGCACTTCCAACAGAACCTCCAAGCCTAATTGATGGGCCCACTGGGCTAAGGCCAGTACTCGGGGCGGAGGAAGAATAGCCGCAATCAACAAAATAGCATCTGCTCCTAGCGCTTTTGCTTCGGTGATTTGGTATTCGTCAATCGTAAAGTCTTTCCGCAGAATAGGCACCTGATTTTGCGCTCGAGCGATACAGAGGTTTCCGTCGCTACCCGCAAAAAAATCTACGTCAGTAAGCACTGAGAGTGCAGTTGCGCCCGCTTGAACATAACCCTGGGTAGTCTCAGCTACATCGGCCTGATCGTTGATAATCCCTTTGGAAGGAGATTTCCGTTTGAACTCCGCGATAATACCGGGATTAGCGTTTCGTAGGGCTTGCGACAGAGAATATGTTTCTCGATCAAAGAAAGGACTTGCTTCTAATTCGGCAACACTTCTTTGTGCTTTCCGCTCTATTAGTTCTTCTTTCTTACGGATTACAATAGTATCTAAAATGCTCATATTAGAGGATAATTTGAGGGAGTAAAGGTAGAGAAATTGGGCTAAAAGGTAACGGCTACAAAAAACTAAACAGAAAGATACCTCTCTGAACAACCTACTTTATTACTATACTTTGCTTCATTTTTCTGATGCATTTTCTAGCGGAGTACCGGCCGTCTTTTCCGGTAAATAGTCTACATTCAGAAACTTAGCTACAGTTGGAGCAATCTGATTGGTGTAATATTGTCCTTTTACTTCTACCGATCCAGCGGGGGTGTCGGGCCCAATGATTGCCAGCCACACTTCATCCGCCCCTGTAATCTCGTCGCCATGACTACGCCAGGTATCCAGCGGCTCGGTACCCCGCCCGTGGTCGGTAGTGATAATAAACGTAGTTTTGTTTCGGTACGCTTCGGTAGATTGCGTGTATTCCCAAAGTTCGCGAATGAAATTGTCGGTACGGTGAGCAGCTTTCAAGTATTCATCGTAACTGCCATCATGGGCAAAATCATCGGTTTCTCCGTAGGCAATGTACAATAGGCGAGGCTGATTTTTCTTAACGTATTCCAAAGCATAGTAGTGGGTGAAAGCATCCATCCGAACGGTAGGCCAATGGCCAGGTACTTGAGGCTGAAGTGTGTTGAGTGCTTCTTCCATTGGAGTAATCGAACTTCCCGTCGCTATTTCGTAACCAGCATTTACCGGCACACCCGATCGCTCCTCGTTGATGATGTACGGGAATACATCCCAAGAGCCAAAGGCGGCCACTTTTCCGCTGAAACCCTCCTGCTGGTTGACAAACTCTAATACAGTTTGGTTCGGGTTCGGCTTTTTATCGTTGCTATCAATACGGTCATCGCTAAAGCCGGTGAGTATTTCGTTGTAGCCTGGATAAGAAAACCAAAATTTATTGGTAAGATTCACCTTGGAACCTTCACTACGGTTTCCGTAGAGTTGCCCTTTCTGAGCAATTATGTTGGTGAAGAAAGGAACAAGTGTTACTTTTCGTACGGCAGCAGTTTCACGCCAGAACAGTTCTTTCAGTTCGGTAGAGTCTTCTACGTAGTCGGGATGGGCGATAAGTTGCGGGTCGGCTCCAGTAAACATTTCCTGCCAGCGAAAGCCATCTAGTGTAATTAAAAAAATATTTTCAGTCTTGTTTTCTGACTGAGCGTGGGAAATATGACTGATGAAGGTTAGCAAAAAGATAATCTGCGCGAGCCGTTGGGGAAAAGGTAGTAGCAAAGTAGATAGCATGAGAGTAGGTAAATAGTAGTATAAAGTATTGGCGAAGCTGGTTTAAAGCTACTGCTTTGGTTTATCAGATACTTTTCACCTAATATATCTATTTTGGTGGTTTGATAGAAAAATAGTTGCGTCCTGGACATCCTAAAAATACCAAAGGTATGGTGCTTGAGTGAGAGAAAGGTCGGTTAGCTAGGCTATTGATTGAAAAGATGTGCAGACTGGTAATTTAGGTTTTCTCCTATCAATTCTGCTATTTTTGTGTTATTCAACATTACCGAAAATTATGACTCATGATATTCATGTTACTTCCGAAGTTGGTCGTTTAAGACGATTGCTCATTCACAGCCCCGATGCCGGTATTGGCAAGATTGTTCCCCGCATTAAAGACCAGTTACTCTACGATGATATTGTGTATCTGGAAAAGATGCAGCAGGAATACAGTGAATATCTACGCGTGCTGCTGTGCTTTCTTGATCCTGATAAAATACAAGGCAAGGCCAGTGATGCTGATTATCAAGCCTCGGTAAAGAGCAACCGTTTTGGTTCCGATAAGGTGCTAAATGTAGAGCAGATGTTAGCGCGCATTCTTCAGTACGAAGACATCAAGTATTTATTGGTTCCTTCGGTTTGCGCTCTAGAAAAGTGTGGGTTACGTACTCAGAAGCAGATGCTGGAGATGCCTCCCGAAACCTTAGCTTCGCTACTTATTACGGGTATTCTGAAAGATCAAGATGGGCAAGAAATTATTTTGTTTCCGCCCATACCTAATCTGATCTTCACGCGCGATATTGGCATTACCATTCACGATCATATTCTACTGAGTAAGCCATACGAAAATGCCCGTGATCGAGAAGCGTTAATATTCAAGTATATTGCCCACTTTGAATTATTGCGTCAGAAGACTAGTCAGGAGGCAGATGAACTAGCCCATCAGGTAATTGAACTACAGGAACCCAACCTCTTTTATATCTCCAGTGAAGAAGAAACGCAGCAAAAGATAGTGACTATTGAGGGGGGCGACGTGATGATGATTAGCCCTGGGCATTTGTTAGTGGGACTGAGCGAACGTACTTCTTTACCTGCGGTAGAGCAATTAGTAGAAAAGCTGTTTCAGCGCGACTTAATCCAGCGAGTGTCAGTCATTAAGATTCCTCGCCGTCGGGCTTATATGCACATTGATACGGTTTTTACTCAGGTAAAGCGAGATACCTGGATCGTCTTCAGTCCCTTCACTAAGGAGGAAATCAACCGAAATCGGGGGTTTAACGTGGCCGGGGCTATTCAGGGGCAGAAGAATATTGAGCCAACTCACGATGTAGAGGTAGTACAGTTTGTTCGCCAACAAGAAGCGGGCGGTTCGTACAGCATATTAACCAACCGAATGGATTACCTGGATGATCTGCTGGAGCAGATTAGTCGAGAAGACTTTGGCGCAACAAAGTGTGAGGTAATTCCTAGTGCGGGTGGTCAGTTTCCGTATAGTGAGCGGGAACAGTGGACTGATGCTTGTAATTTTCTGGCGGTGCGCGAAGGGGTAATTATCGGCTACGACCGCAATGTTAAAACAGAAGAAGAGTTTCGGAAACGAGGATTTGCCGTGATGCGCTCTGCTGAGATTATTGAGCAGGTAGAGCAAGGAAAGCCGGTAGACAAAGTAGTGACTGGTGATACGCTGATTTTGCTTCCTTCCGGCGAGCTATCCCGTGCCCGTGGTGGAACCCACTGTATGAGCATGCCTTTGCTCCGCGATGACGTGGATATTTTAGTTTAATAAGGCCGCAGGGAATAAGAAGGCTAGAGCACGGAGTAGTGACTAATTCCCAACAAGTGATACTTTTTCAACCGTAGACTATCGACTGTGGACTAGGAAGCCAATGACCAAAGATAATCAACAACTTACGGACACATTATTAATGATCCGACCCGTGAAGTTTGGGTACAATGTGGAGACGGCTGAGAATAATCATTACCAACGAGAGTTGAGCGACGTAGCCCCAGAAGAAATTCAGCGTAGAGCGTTGGATGAGTTTAACCAGTTTGTGAATATTCTCAGGCAGCGAGGAGTAAATGTAATTACCGTTGATGATACTGCCGAAAAAGAAACACCTGATTCAATATTTCCCAATAACTGGATATCCTTTCACCAGGATGGTACAGTGGTTACTTATCCTATGTGGGCTCCTAACCGTCGCAAAGAACGCCGCGATGATATTCTATCAACTCTAATTAAGGAGCATGAATATATTATTCGTCGGAAAATTGATTATTCGTACTTTGAGGCGGAAGAAAAATTTCTCGAGGGCACAGGCAGCATGGTACTAGATCGAGAGAACCGAATGGCTTATGCCTGTGTGTCGCCCCGAACGAATCTTAACCTGCTTTCAGAATTTTGTCAGGAATTTGGCTACCGACCCATCGTATTTATCGCATCCCAAATGATTGAAGATGGCTTTGCCGAGATTTATCATACCAATGTGATGATGAGTATCGGAAAAGATTTTGCTATATTCTGTGCTGATGCACTCAAGAATACCTGGGAGCAAAAAGACATCGTGAAAATCATTCAAGATACGGGAAAAGATGTAGTGTTCATCAGCGAAGAGCAGTGCAACTATTTTGCGGGAAATATGCTACAGGTTAAAAATCAGCAGGGTGAGCGACTGCTTATAATGTCCGAACAGGCGTATCAGTCGCTTTATTCTGAGCAAATCAAGCAGATTGAAAAGTATACGGATATAGTGCATAGTCCACTGAATACTATTGAGGCTTGTGGGGGTGGTAGTGCCCGATGTATGATGGCCGAAGTGTTTCTTCCTAAAAACTAAGCTTATGTGGGAAGCTGTGGAAGGCGTAAAGTGAACTTTGTTCCTTGGCCGTGTTCGGAATGTACCTCAACTGAGCCTTGAAGCTTTTCTACGGTTTCCTTAACAATATACAGCCCCAACCCTGATCCTGGCTTGTGGTCATCAGCTCGGTAAAACATCTCGAAAATTTTAGCCTGATGACTATCAGGAATACCTATGCCGTTATCCTCTACCCAAACTACAGCTTCTTTCTGATTAACTTCTACCTTTACTTCCACAAAAGACTCCGCATCGCTTCGTTCCATACGGTACTTCATAGCGTTAGAAATGATATTGCCTAAAGCAATATTTAGTCGGCTTTGATCAGAAAAGAAGGTACAGTGTTGGTTAATTTCCAGCGATGTTTTTACTGGAACTTCGTGATCCATGAACTGATACTGCTCAAATATACCATTGATAAGTTCTTTAAAATCAACTGGTTCAGCTGTTACCTCCATGCGGGCATTGCGAGAGAAGTAGATAAGGTCTTTAATGAAATTATCTAATCGATGAGCACTGTTCTTCATAAGCTGAAGGTAGTCTTGCACTTGTTCAACCCCTTCTTCGGTTTCAGCTAGACTGATAAGGCCAAGGATAGAAGTAAGTGGAGCTCGAAGATCATGTGAGGCACTGTATACAAAGCGATCTAGCTCCTGATTCGCTTTAGTCAAATGCTGGTTACTCTCTACTAACAAAGCCTCGGCTTCTTTCTTTTCAGTGATGTCGGTCAGCCGCACTACTCCGTAACCCATTTTGGGAAAAGTAGTGATCGCCAAACTACCCCAGAATATTTTGTTCTTGGTGGATACAAACTCAACCTCGCTGGTCCATAGTCCGGTTTTATCAATAGTTTTTCGGATGGAAGAAATTTCTTCTTTAGGAAAAGGAATTCTCTGAAAACTAGTGGCATCAGCTCCTAGTATGTCTTCTTTGTGCTCAATCTCAAGAATATGTAAAGCACTTTGATTGCAATTGATAATTTTATGCTCCTGATCAATAATGAACAGTGCATCGGCTGTACTATTGAATACCGACTGAAACAGCCACTCTCGGTGTTTGATTCTCTCCTTTGAAAGTTGCGATTCGGTAATATCCTGTATGACTCCGTAAGCCCGTACAAAATTGCCATGAATACTTTCTCTCTGACCAATTACCCTTACCCATAACTCCCGTTTTTGGGCAGTATACATTTTCAGGCTAAGATCAAAAGGTTCACCGTTACTGATTAGCCTGCGATATGCTTGACGTACTATGGGTTGGTGATCTTCTTGAAAAAATTGAATAGCGCGTCGTAATGAGATACGGGTTCCTTCAGCAATGTCGTGAATGCGGTAGGTTTCAGGCGTCCAACTAACTTGTTTAGATAAACTACTAATCTCCCAACCACCAATACGAGCCATCTGGCTAGTTTCACCTAATAGGTCGGCCATTCGTTTCTTCTGCGAAATATCATGGCCTACCGCCTGTATCTCCACAACATCTCCGGTATCATCGGTAATACCTACCAAATCCCAAGCGGTCCAAAAATACTCTCGTTTATTGTTGTAACACCTTATCTCGATATAGCGATAGCTTCCCGGGTGATCAACACAGTACGCAGCTGCTTTAATGCATGATATGGCGTACTTAGGATCGGTAAGATAGTTTAGTGATCGAAATACATCTTCGTTTT
Source organism: uncultured Flammeovirgaceae bacterium (assembly GCA_937138955.1). Taxonomy (GTDB): domain Bacteria; phylum Bacteroidota; class Bacteroidia; order Cytophagales; family Cyclobacteriaceae; genus Tunicatimonas. Next base: position 13,952 of record CAKZPJ010000655.1, read on the forward strand.
CATCATCTCGATCAAATTGAATCCGAGCCGCCTGATTTAGGTATAAGAAGTTTCCTTCCAGATCAGTACGAATAATATAGTTTGTTTGATGTTCCGGTACTGAACTTAGTCGGCTCGCCTCTCGGGAGGCTTTTAGTTCTGTGTTGGTGTTGGTCGTCACATCCATGAAAGTGACCACTGAGCCTTGGTAATCATTTACTTCAGAAAGCAGTGGTTTAGCATGAAAAGATAACCAAATCGTATTTTTCTTGAGAATAAGACCAATTCTTACTCCATTAATAGCTTCTTGAGCTTGAGGTGAATTGGCAAGTAGTTTCTCTGGAGCCTCTAGCACACTATTATCGGTACGTATTAGTAGCCACGACCCCCGCAAAAAAGGGCTTCCAATAAGATACCCGACTTCTTCTTCAAGTAATTCACAAACGAGTTGGTTGGCTTGTTCTATTCTACCTTCAGCATCTACTAGTATGGTAGGCAACGGTAGGCTATCCAGCACTTGTGAGGAAAAAGAGTTAGATCTATATACTTTAGAAACGATATGCATTCACTAAATAAGACTAGTGCGATTCAAATAGAGATAAAACTACGAAGTTAGCATCTGCATTAGTGATATGATTTAGATAAAAGCTGTCGTAAGTAATGTTTAGCAATAAAATGGCTAGAATGAAGCAAATGATCGGCTGAATGATATTCTATTCCATATTTAACCCCTGATAGAAGGGGCTAACTTTATTTTACGGAGTAATAGAATCTGTTTATTGACTAGACCCATCAGATTGTAGGGCTACATCGAGAAGTTGCATATACTGTTGGCGGGGAATTTCTTCTGCCCCGAAACGTTCTAGATGAGGGGTGTGCACCTGACAGTCAATCAATAAAAAACCCTGCTGGGCTAGATCTAAGACGTGAGTAACAAAAGCAATTTTGGAAGCATCGCCTACTTGCGAGAACATAGACTCACCGAAGAATATTTTCCCTAGAGAGATACCGTACAACCCACCTACCAGTTTGCCTTGTTGCCAAGCTTCTACCGAGTGGGCGTGCCCCAGCGTATGTAATTCACAATACGCTTCCAGCATTTCATCGGTGATCCAGGTACCAGGTTGGTCAGGACGTTTTACCTGTTGACAATTAGTAATTACTTGGCGAAAAGCCTGATCGTAGGTTACCGTAAACTTTTGCTGATTTAACACTGGCTTTAAGCTACGGGGGACGTGTAGGTTTTGGGGGAAGAGAACAAAACGAGGGCTGGGGGCGTGCCAGATAATTGGCTGGTCTTCGTCGTACCAAGGAAAGATGCCGGATCGGTAGGCCAATAGCAACCTTTGAGGTGAGAGATCTCCACCCAGCGCTAAGCCCCCCCAATCTTCAGCGTGCTCAACTGGTGGAAATACTAAATCGTCCGTAAGCCAGTAAAGCATTAG
>CAKZPJ010000656.1 GCA_937138955.1 uncultured Flammeovirgaceae bacterium
ATAAGCACTGACAAACTCTACCGCAACGATTCTTTTGATAGCTCAATCACCTTCACCGAAGTAAGCCGAGAAGCCGGTATCTTAACCGAAGGTTACGGCTTGGGAGTGGGAGTTAGCGACTTTAACCTGGATGGCTATCCCGATATTTACGCCGCCAATGATTTTATTACTAACGACCTCATGTGGATCAACAATGGTGATGGCACCTTTACTGATCGAGCCGGTGAATACCTAAAACACCACTCTCACAATGGAATGGGTACCGACCTAGCCGATTTTAATAACGATGGTCTAGTAGATATTATGGTACTGGACATGCTACCCGAAGATAACTACCGCCAGAAAACCATGCTTGGTAAACCAAATCATGATCGTTTCCAGATAAATACAAACTATGGTTATACCCCTCAGTACGTGCGAAATACGCTTCAGCTTCATAATGGTTTTACCCCTACTGGGCACCCCTCCTTTAGTGAAATTGGGCAATTGGCTGGAGTTCATGCAACCGATTGGAGTTGGTGTGCCTTATTTGCTGACTACGATAATGATGGTTACCGCGATTTGCTCATCACCAATGGCTATGTAAAAGATGTTACAAATCTAGATTTTGTTACCTTCCTAAGTGCCTCTTCACAATTTGGAACTACAGAAGCCAAACGGGATAAATCTTTGGCTTTAACCGATATGTTGAAAGAGGCCAAGGTGCACAATTACGTTTTTAAAAATAACTGGAGCGACTCCAGTAGCGCCTTACTTTTCTCCGACGTATCAGATACTTGGGGAATGCAAGAGCCTTCATTTACCAACGGAACTGCGTTCGCCGACTTGGATCAAGATGGTGACCTTGATTTAGTCATGAATAATATTAACGAAAACGCCTTTATTTACGAAAACAAAGTTCCGCAAGACGGTCAGCACAATTTTTTGCGGGTTAGCTTAACTGGCCCCTCCTATAATTCACAAGGATTTCAGGCCACCGTTCAATTATACTATGACGAGCGGACTCAGTATCACTATCATATGCCTTACCGAGGATACAAATCTACCGTAGAAGCTGATATTCACTTTGGCTTGGGTAGTATTTCCGAAGTGGATAGCTTGGTAGTTACTTGGCCCGACGATCGTGAGCAACGCTTGTATAACGTAGCAACCAATCAACAACTCTCAATATCTTATCGCGATGCATCACCCAAGGAAATACCAAACAAGGCTAAAGTACCTTCTCCCCTACTTACTGAAGTGACCGATTCTTTAAGCTTGGATTGGAAACATCAAGAGTCAGCTTTTAATGATTTTAACTACCAGTCACTATTGCACCGCAGCTTTTCCCGAGAAGGGCCGGGGCTGGCTGTGGGTGATATTAACGACGATGGGTTAGAAGATTTTTACGTAGGTGGGGCTAAAAACCAATCTGGGATATTCTTTTTTCAGCAGTCCAACGGTTCTTTCATTCAGCAAGAATTGGGTCAGCACATCCAAAGTGAAGATTTGGATGCGATATTGTTTGACGCTGATCAGGACGAAGACCTGGATTTATACGTAGTTAGTGGGGGTAACGAGTTTCATGAAAACTATCCAGCCTATCTTGACCGTTTGTACCGAAACGATGGAACCGGAAGCTTTTCCTACGACTCTACCGCCTTGCCAACATTCTTTACGAGTGGCTCTTGTGTTGCTCCTTCAGATTATGATTTAGATGGCGACCTGGATCTATTTGTTGGGGGGAGAATTATTCCTCAGCAGTATCCCCTACCCGCTTCCAGTCATATTCTAGAAAATAAGGGCGGTAAATTTACCGATGTTACTGCCGAAGTAGCTCCAATGCTACAGCAATTTGGTTTAGTTACTAGCGTGTTGTGGACAGATTTTAACCAGGATCAACAGCCAGATCTACTGATTAGTGGTGAATGGATGCCGCTTACCTTTCTTGAAAACCATAGTGGCAATTTCAAGGATATAACTAGTGGCGTTGGACTGCCTAACACTTCCGGCTGGTGGAGTAGCTTAGCCCAAGGAGATTTTGATAACGACGGAGACACCGATTACATAGCGGGTAATGTTGGCTTAAATACTAAATACAAATTTTCAGAGGAAGAGCCAATCCGAATTTACGTTCATGATTACGATCAAAATGGTAGTATCGATCCTATCCTAAGCTACTACATCCAAGGAAAAGAATATGCTGCCCACTCAAGAGGGCAATTGATAGATCAGTTAGTCGGTATGCGTAAGCGATTCTCAAACTACGATAGTTACGCACTTACTTCGTTTGATGAAATTTTTACAGCTGAAGAAATATCAGAAGCAGATGTATTGGAAAGCGTAATAATGACCAGCAGTTACTTAGAAAACTTGGGTAAAAATAAGTTTAAAATTCACGCCCTACCAGTTCGCGCTCAGACTGCCCCTATTAATGCTATGTCAGTAGCTGACATTAACCAGGATGGTAACCTAGATATCCTGGCAGTAGGAAACTCCTACGCTCCAGAAACTCAGCACGGGTGGTTTGATGCATCTATTGGCTGGTTTTTTATTGGTGACGGACAAGGAGGGTTCCGTTTAGCCGACCTCGCTGAAAGTGGTTTCTACGTTGATACTGATGCCAAAGCTATTACCCCGCTCAATTTGAAATCAGATAACGCCGCTTGGATCATTGCGAATAACTCCGATTCTCTTTTGGTTTATCGAAAACACAACTCTCCTGAAGAGCCCTAAGTCCACTTACTTTAATAGCTGTATTATTTCTACAATTCGTGTTTTCTTACTCCCCAGATAAGCACTATCAGAAACGACAGAGTAAGCGCAAGAGAAAGATAGTTTGCTACTTCTGTCCAATAGTAATTTCTAATTGCACCTTTGGTGCTTTGGCTTGCTATAGAAAATAGATGCTTATCAACTGTAACTTTGTCTACTTTGCCCGATGTTAAAGCCACCTCCAAGGAGTACCATTCTCCATCAAATTTAGTTGCTATAATTAGCCCGTCTTCCGCGCTGCTTTTAAGAAGCTGTTTGAGTTATATTTTTTGATTTATTAGGAGAGATTTTTTTGTCAATCTAGGCTCTTTTTGAGTGGCGTAGCCTACGCTACGGTGCGAAAAAAAGCCGACGAGTGGCGGAAAAAGATTCCTAAGAAACAAGAAGAGTTAACTCAAACAGCTTCTAAGATCGATAGACTGGTTTTTGCTTTCTCCTATTACGTATTCCTTCCAAAATACTTCTTCATTGCTTTTCCCTAAGTAATACAGCGTTTTGTAAAATGAAGCTGACTTAACTTCTAAAGCAACTGGTGTTGAGGCAATGACGTGAGGAGTAATAAACAAAAATTTAAAAAGCCCAAAAACTACGAAGCACAGAATACCTAATCCGAGTAATACTCTTCGATGTACTCTCTTCTTTGGTTGGGTCGATAAAATGATTAGTCCAACCAGCAGCGAATCTAGTCCAATCACTAAGTAACAAAAACCCTGAAAATTGATAGATCATATTTCAGTCGTATTTGGCTTCTGATGATGATTTTCAATAAACACTAGCTGACTCTCGCCAGTTACAGGGAAGGATATTTATTTTTTCACTCACAGTTCCTCTGTGGATAATTTTATTTTTTTATGAATTTACAAGTTGAAGGTAAAACTGCGGTTATCACCGGCGGTGATTCTGGCATTGGATTAGAAACGGCAAAAGTCTTAGCTAAAGAAGGAGCAAATATTATCCTGTCTGATATTGATGAAGAATCGCTGCAAGAAGCCGCAGAAAAGATCAAACCCTATATTTCTGATTCTCGCCAAATTTCTGCCTACACTGCTGATTTAACTGATTATAATAACGTTCAAGAGTTAGCTGAAAAAGTGCAGGATCAGTTTGGGGGTGCTGATATTCTAGCGCATACCGCTGGAGCCCGGGGAGCGGCCGGTGACTTTCTGGAGTTGAGCGATGAAGACTGGATGGAAACCATTGATATAGATTTGATGGGTACCGTACGCGTTTGCCGAGCCTTCATTCCGCAAATGCAACATAAGGGCTGGGGCCGGGTGGTAACTATCTCATCTGAAAATGCATTGCAGCCTTACGAAGAAGAAAGTCCGTATAATGCCTGTAAAGCTGGAGTAATCAATCTTACCAAATGTCTGTCCCGAGCTTATTCCAAAGAAGGTTTATTATTTAACTGCGTATCCCCCGCCTACATCGCCACTCCTATGACTGATAAAATGATGGAGCAGCTAGCCGATGAGCGAGGTACTTCCGTTGACGAAGCAATTGAATGGTTCTTAGAAAATGAACGTCCCCACATTGCAGTTAAGCGACGGGGTAAACCGGAAGAAGTAGCGACCGTTATTGCTTTTCTTTGTTCGGAATTAGCCAGTTACGTTAATGGCAGTAATTACCGAGTAGACGGCGGAGCAGTTGAAACCGCTTTCGGGTAATTTCTTTGTTTTTAAAAAACTATGACAATGAGTGCGGAAAGTAACTCCGCACTCATTAGATCCATTGTTCTAAGTAACGGTTAATAAATATGTTATCGGTTTTATGGGAGGCAGTTTTGATCTCAGACTAGACAAAAAACGTAGGCGAAGCAACGCTTCGGCGAGGCTTTTTAACGTAGTATGAGGTCAAAAATGACCGCATAAAATGACAAAATTATTCTTTGATAGTTAAGCAGTAGGACAAAATTAAATTAATACTAACTGCTCAGATGAA
>CAKZPJ010000657.1 GCA_937138955.1 uncultured Flammeovirgaceae bacterium
CATTGGTACGCCCTACTGCGTTGTAGTAGATCATCAGACGCTGGAAGATGATACCGTCACTATTCGTGAGCGAGATAGTACTGAGCAAGAGCGCGTTCCGGTGAGCGAACTTCGGTCTACGCTACTGGAGCGGGTTTCGTTACAAAATGTATTGCGTAGTTTAGCCGAATAATACCTAGGGCGTATTGGCATATAACAGTAAGATTGCGATTTTTGCTGAAAAAGAATATGCGTAGATATGAATTACGAGAGGATCAGTGGCAAAAGATTGCCCCCTTGCTACCGGGCACAGCCTTGGATCGGGGTAGAACGGCAGACAACCGTCTGTTTGTTCATGCGGCGCTTTGGGTGACCCGAAGTGGCGCACCGTGTCGGGATTTACCAGAGCATTTCGGGAAGTGGAATGTTTTAACCGCTGGTCTGAGAAAGGAGTGTGGAAGCGGGTGTTTGACGCCTTGCAAGAGCCTGATTTAGACGGGTTCGCCCGGCGATGGATAATGACTGACAGTACTGTAGTGCGTGCCCATCAGCACTCAGCGGGGTAAAAAAATTAATAAACAGGCCGAAGAAGCCCTAGGTAAGAGCAAGGGGAGGGAAGCACGAAGGTGCACGCTAGCGTGGATGCATTAGGCAACCTCAGGCGACTCATCTTGACACCAGGACAAGCAGCAGACGTGTGCACCGGGCCTGATTTGATTGAAGGGGAGCATATTGGGGCGGTAATCGCGGACAAGGCATATGACAGTAATAATTTTTTAGCTTTAATTGATCAAATAGGGGCTGAGGCTGTGATTCCACCCAAGGTGAATCGGGTTGACCAGCGAGAATATGACGAAAATTTATATGCTGACCGCAATAAAGTGGAACGTTTCTACAATAAAGCGAAACATTACCGGCGATTAGCTACTCGATATGAAAAGACAGCACGTAACTTCTTGTCCTTCTGGCATATAGCTAGTTGCGTTATTTTAACGTTGTAATCATATGTCAACATTGCCTAGTATTATCCCTAAAGCAGCTAAATACATTTTACCACGATAATTCATATTTTCTACTTTTGTGTATCCTAACATAGATAGTTAAACACTATAACACCAAAAATCACCCATACTGCCCCTCGTAGTACTTCTGATAATTACCCGAAGTGACGTTCTCCAGCCACTCTTCATTGGATAAATACCAGGCTACGGTTTTTTCGATACCCTCTTCAAACTGAAGGGAAGGTTTCCAGCCTAGTTCGTTCATGAGCTTGTGAGCATTAATAGCGTAACGTAAGTCGTGTCCGGCGCGGTCGGTAACGAAGGTGATGAGCTTTTCGGAAGTGCCTTCAGACCGATCTAGTTTCCGATCCATCACCTGACACAGCAAGCGTACAATATCAATATTTTTCCACTCGTTGAAACCACCAATATTATACGTGTCGCCTACTTTTCCTTGGTGAAAGATCGTATCAATCGCCCGGGCGTGATCTACTACGTAGAGCCAGTCGCGCACGTTCTCACCCTTTCCGTAAATAGGAAGGGGCTTGTTATGCTTAATGTTATTGATACAAAGCGGAATCAGCTTCTCAGGAAAGTGATTGGGTCCGTAATTATTCGAGCAATTACTGATGACTATCGGCAGTCCGTAAGTATTGTGGTACGCCCGCACAAAATGATCCGAGCTGGCTTTGGATGCCGAATAGGGTGATTTAGGATCGTAGGATGTATCTTCCAGAAAGTATCCACCATCGTCGAGCGAGCCGTACACCTCATCGGTAGAAATGTGATAGAATAGATGACTGTCCATATCATCTTTCCATAATTCCTTAGCGGCATTAAGCAAATTCACGGTACCCATTACGTTGGTGCGGATAAATGCCATTGGGTCTTTAATCGACCGATCTACGTGCGACTCCGCTGCTAAGTGCAGCACTGCATCCGGCATAATCTCCTGAAACAACTGCTGCATAGCTGCTTCGTCGCTAATATCTCCCTTCACAAAGTGATAGTTAGACTGGCCTTCAATATCTTTCAGGTTTTCCAGATTGCCTGCGTAGGTAAGCGCGTCCATATTGTAAACCTCGTATTCAGGATACTTGGTTACGAATAAGCGTACCACGTGCGAACCAATAAACCCGGCTCCACCAGTGATTAAAACTTTCTTAGTTGTTGCCATAAACCGTATGTTTTTAACAAAATTCTATGCAGTAACTTTTCGCGATTCAGTGCAATAATCGGTATGTTTGACGAGATATACTAAAGAGGCTTTATAGAAAATACAGTAGCTTGTGTAAGATTAAACCCGTAATCTAACAAACTCTCTCTTAGTTATGTATCGTTACGATACTGTACTCACTATGGTTAACATGAAATATATTTGCCTAAGTATAATTATCTTTTTGGGAACCACGGCCTGCACCTCCGATTACGTTCCCAAACCTAAAGGGTATAACCGGATTGACTTACCCGAGCATCGCTACGTCAGCTTGCCCGATACACTTCCCTACAGTTTCGAGTACTCAATGTACGCTACTCCCTACCCCGATACTTCGGCAAACGCCGAACCCTACTGGCTTAATATTTACTATCCTGAGTACGATGCTAATATTCAACTTACCTACAAACCGATAAACCAAAGCGGTGCTATTCTGGAAACGCTACTAGAAGATTCCTACCAGCTTACTGCTAACCATCAGATTCGGGCATCTTCTATTGATGAAAATGTACTGGGAACACCCAGCGGAAAAAAAGCGCTCATTGCTGAACTGACTGGCGAAGTGCCCAGCCAGTTTCAGTTTTATATTACGGACTCTACCAATCACTTTTTGCGGGGAGCACTGTACTTCAAAACGGCCACCCAAAACGATTCTCTAGCTCCAATTATTGAGTTTATTAAAATTGATATGATTAACCTGCTGAATACCCTAGAGTGGGAAGGTGAAACTAATAATACTATAGAGCTTCGCTAACAAATATGAGCCGCTTCTTTGACACTAAAATTGATTACCTGAAAGGTGTAGGTGAACGCACCGGAAATCTGCTGCGCGAAGAGCTGAGTATTCACACTTTTGGCGATCTTATTCAGCACTATCCCTTTCGGCACGAAGACCGTTCGCAGTTTCACAAAATAGAAGATATTCACGAGGATATGCCCTACGTACAGGTGGTAGGGCATATCCGTAAGGTAGATATCATTGGTACCGGACCAAAAAAGCGATTGACCGCTGTATTTGTAGATGATACCGGTGAAATGGAACTGGTCTGGTTCAAAGGAATTCAGTGGCTATCCGGCAAACTCAAACCTCAGGTTGAG